>NZ_JAXIVU010000002.1:0-295876 GCF_034259425.1 Denitrificimonas halotolerans | reverse complement strand
GCCCTTAGTGTAGGGATGCATATCATACGCAGACAAAAACACACCGCGCTCCTTAATCGAGCGGCGGCTTAATTCATTAACAAAATTCCAGACAAAATTGACGCTTCGAGCCATACGGTTTAGCAAGAGCACATGCCTGTCTCGAACTCGAACTTTTAATGTTTTGGTGTGCCTTACCATGCTGTATACAGTACCAGTACCAACCTATACTGCAAAGACTTTAGCAGTCTGTTAAGGGGCTGCTTACGCAGCCCTCGCTATCCATCCCCACACTAAAAGTACGAGGTCTTACGTGATTTTGATAAAAACGGTTAAACTGCTCATATCATTTATTTTGAACCTACTCTACTTATGCGCCGTACAAAAGAAGAAGCAGAAAACACTCGCGCTGCCATACTCACCGCAGCCGAACTGTTATTTTTCAAAAAAGGGGTATCCCACACTTCACTTGAGCAAATTGCCCGTCATGCTAGAGTCACTCGCGGTGCTGTTTACTGGCACTTTAAAAATAAAGCCCATCTTTTTCACGAAATGCTTAACCAGGTACGGCTACCTACAGAGCAAATTGCTAAACAAATCAGTAAATGCGACCCAAACAACCCTATTCTAGGCTTACGCCAGCTCTGTACTGACGTTCTAATTAATATCAGCAAAGATGAGCGAAAACGCCGCATTGTGACAATACTGCACCGACGCTGTGAATTCACAGAGGACCTACGCGAAGCAGAAGTGCGTCACGAAAATTTTATTAGTGAGTTTATTGATTTATGCGAACAACTATTTAGCCAACCAACAATAGCTCAACGTTTACATCCTGATCTAACACCACGCATGGCCGCATTAAGCATACACGCCATGCTGCTAGGCTTACTGTATGACCTACTCAGAGAACCTAGTTTATTTGACGCAAAACGAGTAGGCGCCATGTTTGATGCTTTATTAAGGGGGCTTATTATCGAACAGCCTCACTCAGACACTTTTCCAATCAAGCCTTAGCCAAAAACTGAACAATCTATTCAGCAATCAACCAATCTAAACGCCAATCACCTTGATTTTGCTCTAGGATTTTAGCTAACCATGGCAAAAGCTGTCTCAACTCTTCCTCCAACCCCCAAGGCGGATTACAAATCACCATGCCTGACCCATTCAACCGAGCTGCATCATCGGGTTTGTTCACATAAAGCTCAATACGTAAAAGTTTAGCTGCACTGCTTGTTTCTAAGTCACGATAAAAACGACGCAACTGTACAGTATCCTTAATCGGATACCACAAACACACAATAGCCTGACGCATACGCGCCAAAGTTTCTTCTAAAGCTTGTACAGATTTTTTTAGATCATCCCCCTCTTCAAAAGGCGGATCAATAAGCATCAATAAACGCTTTTCCGCAGTAGGCAGTAAGGCTTTTGGTACATGCCACCCCTCCCCCAACAGTACAGAAACTCGCGGATCAATGCGCATATTTTCTTTGAGTAGCTGACCATCAATCGGGTGCTTTTCGTTTAAGTACAAATGATCTTGGCCACGTGTTAAACAGCGTGCCAATTCCGGTGAACCAGGGTAATAACGCAATTCATTGCCATCATTCAGTTCCCTCACTGCATATAAATACTGCTCTAGTAGCGGTTGTTCGGCACCCCACAAACGACCAATACCATCACACCATTCAGCAGTTTTACTCGACTCTTCACCAGATAGGTCATACAAACCAATTCCCGCATGCGTATCAACATAGGCAATCGGTGTTGGTTTTTTTTGCAATAGCACAATACAGCGTGTCAACACCCAATGTTTGAATACATCTGCATGATTGCCCGCATGATAGGCATGGCGATAGTTCATAATTACCTCAACGTAATTCTTGCTGAATACTCAGCATTGTGCGCGGCCACGGCTTATCTTTGCGGATATGCGCGGGGAGTTTTACAACAGCCTGCAACGCTGCATCGCGGTTAACAAAAGAACCATAGGTCACTACATATAATGCTTGGCCTTGGTGCTGTTTTTTAAAATAATGGTACTGGGCTTTATTTTTCTGAACAAAATCACGCGCAGTTGCCTCTGCCCGAGTGCCTAGCACCTGCAGGGTATAACGGGATGCACCTTGTTGCTTATACCATTGCGCATGACCACCTAAGGCCATGTCGTGATCTTTTTTCACTATAGGTGCCTCGCTATCCCTTGCGGAAGCAGACATTTGCTTCACTGAAGAATAAAGCTCTTCTCTATTTTCAGTAACAGTAACTGCCTCTAAAGCCAAAGGACGCTGTACTTTATTTACTCCATCTAGAACCACTGAAGCTTGTTGTTCAGAATCCGGAATTTGCCATAACCATAAGAGCAATAAGCTCGCCACGGCTAAGACTAATAACCCTAAGTGCTTATAAGGCAGATTAGTGACTGCACGTCCAGTTGCAGATAATCGAGTGTTTCCCTTCATCTGCTCTAGCAAACACTCTTTCGCCTCTCTATTGATGCGCCCTGGCCAGCCTTGCGTTTGCACATACATAGTTGCTAACTGTTGCGAACTAAAACAATCAAGCGTACTGCCCGCGGCGACTAGACGTTGCTCAATATATTCAGTTGTCTCAGCTTCACTCCATGGTTCTAAAACAATCACATGATGCAAATCGGCATTATCAGCCACCTTCTCTAGCAAAGGTGTAATCGATGAGTCGGAAAAAATAAAAACGCGCGCGCTAGCGTCATTAACACCTTGAGCAATACGTTGCAAAAACAATAAGGCTGACTCGTCCAAAAGTTCTGCATTATCGACCACAAGGTGCACCTCGTCACCTGCAATCTTAAGTTGTTCAATATGCGCTAAAACCTCAGCAATCTCAGCCCCTGGTAATTCGAGCGCATCACTGACTTGCTGTAGCATTGCCGCTGCGTCTACTTTAGCTGACACCACAACCACTACATTTTTCACCTGTGCCTGTGCACCAGCAACCAATGCCTTACGCAGTACTGTTTTACCACTTCCTTTGGGACCGGTAACAACAAGCATCAGTTTACTGTAGCGGGCTAAGTGCTCTAACTCCGCAAGCACTGATTGTCGTTTCACAGCAAAAAAATTTAAATCTGGGCCATACTCAGCAAAAGGATCACGCTCAAATTGATAATGATCTAAATAACCATCATCAGCATACAAGTCAGTCATGGGGCTTTTATCCTGTTAAATGCTATTCACGATTTTTGGGTAATTAGCTGTCAGCACACTATGTAAAATATTTGCAGGATATTCGCTGGTCACAACCGCCTCCCCCAAACTCCGCAACAACACCAAACGAATATGACCATCAATATTCTTTTTATCCACCGCCATATGAGTTAAGAATGTATCTGCATGCATGTTTTGCGGCGGGATAACAGGCAAGCCAGCCCTCTTCAGTAGACGAACACCTCGATCACGTTGTACCTGGTTTAACCAACCTAACTGTTTGGACATTTCTAGTGCCATGACAGTCCCTGCAGCAACAGCCTCACCATGCAACCAAGCACCGTACCCCTGCTCTGTTTCAATCGCATGACCAAAAGTATGCCCCAAATTTAAAGTAGCACGCACACCCGCCTCACGCTCATCAGCGGAAACCACCTGAGCTTTAGCGAGGCATGAGCGTTCTACAGTTTCAATCAGCGCCGACTGATTAAGCCGACAAATGCTATCAATATTCTCTTCTAGCCAAGCTAAAAATGGCTCGTCATGGATCAAACCATATTTAATCACTTCTGCTAGGCCTGCCGCCAACTCACGGGAAGGTAAAGTATGCAAGGTCGCAATATCAATCAACACCGCTTTCGGCTGATAAAAAGCACCTACCATATTTTTTCCCAATGGGTGGTTAATGCCAGTTTTACCACCTACAGAGGAGTCTACCTGCGATAGTAAAGTAGTGGGCACTTGAATGAAGTTCACCCCACGCTGATAGCAAGCTGCTGCAAACCCAGTCATATCACCAATCACGCCACCACCTAAAGCTATCAGTGTCGTTTTACGGTCATGTTTATCAGCTAACAAAGCATCAAAAATCAGTTGTAGGGTTTCCCAGTTTTTGTAGGATTCACCATCCGGTAGAACAATCTCAGTGACATCATAATCCTGCAGCGTTTTACGCAACTGATCTAAATAGAGAGGGGCAACCGTGGTATTGCTGACAATTGCAACTTTTTTGCCAACAATATGTGGTGTAAAAAGTTGCGCCTGCTTAAGTAAGTCCGAACCAATATAAATTGGGTAGCTACGCTCAGCCAAATCAACAGTAAGGGTACGCATGTGTGCCTCTCGTTATAAAACCTAGGGTAAAAAAGATAAAAGCCACCTCACAGAACTAAGATAGCTCAGTCTATTCATCTGCGTGTAATAGCTACAGCAACGCGCTTAGTCATCACTATAAATATGAAGAAAACGCATAATTTCTTGTACGACCATACGCGGTGGGCGCGTATCAGTCTCAATAATTAAAGTTGCTACTTCACGATACAGTGGGTCACGTATGGCCAGTAAGTCAGTTAAAACTTGAGCTGGATTCTGAGTTTGCAATAAGGGACGGTTGCGATCTCGAGCTGTACGCGCTAGCTGATGCTCAACCGATGCGTGCAAGTAAATCACCACAGCACCTTGACGCATTGCTGCACGGTTTTCAGGACGCAAAATAGCACCACCACCTGTTGCTAAGACTAGACCTTGCGCTTGACTCAACTCAGTAATGACCGCTTGCTCACGATCACGAAAACCAGTTTCACCTTCAACATCAAAAATCAAAGGAATACTAGCCCCAGTGCGCTCCTCAATTTCTTTATCGGAGTCTTTAAAGGGTAAGCCAAGCTCTTTAGCAAGCAAACGGCCGATGGTGCTTTTTCCTGCGCCCATAGGGCCAACAAGTATGTAGTTACGTGTGTGCATTAATTATTCAACGTAATAGCATGATTATTCATTATACGCGGGGTAATAAATACCAACAGCTCTGACTTTTGGTCTTGCACATAATTACGGCGAAAAACACGCCCTAAAAATGGTAAATCACCTAGCACAGGCACTTTATCCACCGCTTTGCTCTGCATATTAGAGAATACACCACCAATAACAAGAGTCTCACTGTTTGTGACTAAAACATTAGCACTGACTTCATTTTTCTTGATAGGCGGCACACCGTTCAAGGCATTGGCAAAATCCGGCTCATCCTTGGTCACTTTTACATCCATAATAATGCGATTATCTGGAGTTATTTGCGGTGTAACTTCAAGCGATAAAGCAGCTTCTTTAAAAGATGTACTAGTGGAGCCACTAGAGCTCGCCTCTTGATAAGGTACTTCCGCACCTTTTAAAATTTTTGCCGTTTCTTTATCAGAGGTCATCACTTTAGGCTGCGACACAACCTCTCCATTACCCGTTTTCTCCATAGCTGACAGCTGTAAATCCAAAATTGCATGATTTGAGAAAAAACCAATTCCCAACCCTGAGGTAGAGGCTGTAACACCTAGGTCAACAAACAAACTACCTGCACCATCTTTACCACTAATTGCCCAATTGCTACTACCTGTGGTTAACTCACCCCCCCAGCGAATCCCTAAGTTTTTACTATAGTCAGTATTCACTTCAACAATACGCGCCTCAATCATGACCTGACGTACTGGAATATCGAGTTGTTTTACAATACGACGCAACTCTTTCAACTGCCCTTGGGTTTGATAAGCAATAATACTGTTTGTACGCTCATCTACGGCCACCGAGCCCTGCTGTCCCTCATAACCACTCGCCGCAGTTCGAAATAATTCAGCAAGATGCGCAGCCTTCGCATAATTCACTTGAATCAACTCATGTTGTAAAGGCGCTAGTTGGGCCTTTTGCTGCTGTGCTTCTAGCGTTTGACGCTCACGCAAAGCCATAGCTTCAGCGGTATCAATCAATAAAACTGTTCCTGTTACCCGCTTAGCTAGGCCCTTACTTTGCAATACCAAATCTAGGGCTTGATCCCAAGGCACTTCTTGCAAGCGTAAAGTGACATTACCTTGCACATCATCACTTACCACTAAGTTAAAATCGGTGACATCTGCTAACAGCTGCAGCACTGAACGTACATCTATATCTTGGAAATTTAGAGATATTTTCTCTCCGGTATAAGTAAAGTTTTCGAGTTGGTGATGCGGCTGAAAAGCGGCCATTACTTCACTCAAACTAAAATAAGTGGCTAACCACGCCACAGTACATACGGTCACTAGCCTGTGTTTTCCTCTGACAGCTAATTTCATCGTCCAACTCCCTGGCACCTAGTACCTATCTGCGCTTAAGAATCTGCGCGTACTCGTAATATATATGGGCGTTCTAACCAACCGCCTTCACCATCGGCAACTGTTTCTATCACCTCTATAGTCGTATCTGTTATCACGCTGACCCGCCCGTAGTTCACTCCTAAATAATCACCTACTGCAACCTTGTAAACACTGCCACCTGCACGCAACAATGCAAAACTGGAACGACTATTAGTCAATACCCCCACCATCACTAAGCTTTCAAGACTATGTTCGGGTAGAAAATGCGCTGCGTGCAGCAACTGCGGCACTTGTATGCTACTACCAGCTTGACTGTGCATATCAGCACTCCAAGCGCCATTAAAAGCAAAAGGATTACGCAATCCAGAAGCAGTGTAAGATAGTTCGATATAGTCCTGATTTTCAGGTAAAGGCTCCAAAAACCTAGCAGGTTGGGACTTGATTTCATCAACAAAAACCTGCAATTCAGTTAAGTCAGTTGCCGAATGACAGCCCAAGGTACATAACATCAACAATACAACTGCTAACTCACGCACTTTTCTCATAGCTATAACCCCTGTTCTTGATAACGATACGTTTTCAATAAAACATTCATTACCAATCGTGCGCTCATCACGTCTTCTGGTGGCACGATAGAAAAGTCATGAACAGTCACTAAACGCGACATTTCTGTAACGTGACCGATAAAAGTAGCTAAATCGTGGTAACGACCAAGCACCTTAACCTGTATTGGCAGCTCTATATAAAAATCTTGCTCTATCTCTGGCTGCAGCTTTATTTCTAAAAACTCCAACCCTTGAATAGGCTCTATCTTGGTAATAGCATCAAGCAAAGTAGCAACTTCGGCATCTTTAGGCAGGCGTTGCAATACAGAAGTAAAAGTCAACTCAAGTGCTTCAACCTGTTCAACATAACTTGCAAGGTAAGTCGCCTGATGAGCTTTAGCTAACAACTGTTCCTTAAGTATTTCTTCGTGCTCATCAGCTAGATTGAGCTGATTTTGCAAATCCGATAGGCGTACCATATACCCAAAAATAAGGAACCCTATAAAAGCTAAGCTATAAATCAACAATCTAAATGTTATCGGCCATGTTCCTAAATGCCTGAACTCAAGCTCACCCAGCTCCACGCTCTGCAACCCTTTAAATAAGCGCATGATCCCTCCAAGTTCACTTGACATGATCATTGAACTTCCACTTTTCCATACTTAATCTAAACCAATAGACAGGCTCTAGATGACCGTTTTGTATTACCTTAACTTCTTCTAAAGTAGGCTCGCTCAGCCAGTCGCTTCCTCTTTGATTGAGCATAAATCGAGACACTAAAGCATTCGATCGAGCTTTACCGCTAATCAATAGTCTCTCTCCCTGAACCTTTAAAGCTGTTAACCCCATACCTTCTGGCACAGTACGTGCCAATTGCTCCAAAAGTCGCACAATAGAGGCGCGATCACTTTGTAACTTATGTAACCTTGTTAAGCGATCCAATAACTGCTCTCGCCGTGCTTGCAACTCACGCACCTGAGCGACTTGTACATTTAAACCACTGATCTCATCCCTGATTAAAGCATTACGAGCCAGCTGCTGCTGTACCCTCACATGCAAGCAATACTCAAGTAAGAAAACCACTACAGTCGCTAGAATCAACACTAGAATTAATACCGTGAAAAACCTACGCTGTCGTTCAGCGCGCTGTTGCTCCCGCCACGGAAGTAAATTAATACCTGGCATTTCAACCCTCCTCTCGCATTGCTAAGCCGCAAGCAACTAATAGAGCAGGAGCATCAATAGCGAGTCTGCTCTCATCAAGTTTCTTACTTAGCTTCATATTGACAAAAGGATTAGCCAGCACCGTGGGTGTATTAAACTGACTTTGCACGGCACTCTCTAACCCTGCCAGCAATAAGGTGACACCTGACACGATAATGCAATCAACACTGCTGTAATGGCTGGTCCCATAAAAAAATTGAAAAGCACGGGTTATATGTTCCAAAATATGTGTTTTCACACCCATCAAGTCTGTAAAAATAATACCTTGCGCAATCTTTGCAGGCACTGCTTCAGCGGAAGTGGATCGAAAACAATGCTGCTGAAGTTGTGCAATCAACTCCGTAGCAAAAGTTTGCTCACGGCTGTACACCAAAAACCCGTGCTGCAATATATTTAAAGTCAGACTGTCCACACCGACATCTATCACTGCTAACACAGAGCCATCTGTAGCTATGCCAGAATGTTGCTCTACAAAACGACAAGCCCGAGCTAACGCATGCCCTTCAATTTCTATAACCTTAGCCCGTAGCCCCGCTAAAGACAGAATATTTTCACGAACATTAATGTTTTCTTCCCGAGAAGCAGCCAATAACACGCTCACCTTATCTGCAGCTTGCTCCTCTTTAGGCTGCACAATAAAATCAATAGCCACATCCTCCATAGAGTAAGGAATGTGTTGCTGCGCTTCTAGCCTCAACACACTTGCTAACTCATCTTCGTTAAGCCCTGCATCCATCTCAATTGTTTTAGTAATAACCGCAGCTCCAGCTAAAGCCATCGCAGCTTGCTTTACTCGCGGTCTAGTTTGATTGATCAACTGTTTGAGTATTTGCGCAACAATCTCTGCTTGCACAACTTGTCGCTCAACAATTGCGCCATATGGCAGTGCCATAATTGCGTAGTTTTCAACCGTATAGCATCCTTCTTCACGACTTAACTCAACCAGCCGAATTGCTGCAGGATTAAGATCCACACCGAGTAATGTTTGAGCTTTCTTTTTAAATATATTGAGCACTACTGAGTTCCTTTCAGTAATCAGAGCCAAAACAACCTTTCATCTTATTCCCGCGTGAAAACACTTTTGTCAGGCTGTGCAAATAGCTTATAGACAAGGAAAACGCTTATAATGTGACCGGTTTGATTCCCGAGCGCTGTAAGCTACTGCTTTACCTTCTTTTATTACTTTGCGGAAATAAATAGCCTTGATGCATTTGCTGAAATTCCTTTTTGCAACCTTAATCGCCATTATCTGCGCAATCGCCCTTGGCCTTAGCGGTGCTTTCTTGTATTTAAGCCCAAATTTGCCATCTGTCGAGTCTTTGCGTGATATCGAGCTGCAAATTCCACTCAGAGTTTACAGCCACGATTCCAAGCTCATAGCAGAATTTGGTGAAATGCGGCGCTCACCTATTGCTTTCGAAGAAATTCCAAAACCTTTTATTCACGCACTGCTCGCAGCTGAAGACGACAATTTTGCCCATCACTACGGTGTTGATCTTGGCAGTTTATTACGGGCTGCAGGACAAATTGTAAAAACAGGCCGCATTCAAACGGGCGGTAGCACCATTACCATGCAGGTAGCAAAAAACTATTTCCTTTCTAGCGAACGCAGCTTTCTACGTAAGGCCAATGAGATTCTGTTAGCTTTACAAATTGAGCGAGAGTTGAGTAAGGATGAAATCCTAGAGCTATATATTAATAAGATTTATCTAGGTAACCGTGCTTACGGTATTGAGGCTGCTTCACAAATTTATTATGGCAAATCTATTAGTGAAATCAGTCTTGCCGAGATGGCTATGATTGCAGGTTTACCTAAGGCGCCCTCACGCTTTAACCCCATAGCTAACCCAGCGCGCAGCTTAGAGCGCCGTAATTGGATCTTAGGGCGCATGTTGTTATTAGGCCGCATCACTGAAGAAGAGCATCGAACCGCTGTCGCTGAGCCTTTAACAGCGAAACTGCATATCACTGCGCCAGAGCTATATGCCCCTTATATTGCAGAAATGGCACGAGCAGAAATGGTGGGACGCTTTGGCGGTGAAGCTTATACTGGGGGCTATACTGTCACTACGACTATCCCCTCAGAGTTACAAGTTCAAGCTCAACAAGCCGTGCTCAATGGCCTTATTGATTACGATAGACGTCACGGCTATCGTAATCCGGAGCAATCTGCATTACCTCAAGAACAATGGTCTGCTGTTCTATCGAAAACACCCACAATTACCCAGTTTTTACCAGCAATCGTCACACAAGTGACTCGAGATGGAATCACTGTGCTGCTCAAAGATGGTACACAAGAAACTGTGTCTTGGCAGACCATGCGCTGGGCTCGCCCTTATATTAATAGCCGCAGCATGGGCCGTGCACCGAGCAAGCCAGCGGATGTAGTCCAAGTAGGTGACCTCGTGCGTGTGAGCCGACTAGCTGACAACAGCTTAAGTTTTACCCAAATACCCGATGTTCAAGCAGCTTTAGTCTCTCTTGATCCCAATAGCGGTGCGATTCGCGCTCTAGTAGGTGGTTTATCCTTCGAACAAAGCCACTACAACCGTGCTATACAAGCTAAGCGACAACCGGGCTCCAGCTTCAAGCCCTTTATTTACAGTGCGGCTTTAGATGCGGGTTATACTGCTGCTAGCATTGTCAATGACAGCCCTTTAGAGATTTTCGAGCCAGGTATGAAAAAAGTCTGGCGCCCTAAGAATTCCAATAATACATTCTTAGGTCCTTTACGCGTCCGCGAAGGCTTATACCGTTCACGGAACTTAGTTTCCATTCGAATCCTACAAGCTATTGGTATGGAATACGCACGCGACTATATCAGTCAATTTGGCTTTACTAAGAGCGATTTACCTAACAATCTCTCTTTAGCACTAGGCACAGCAACCTTAACTCCACTAGAAGTTACTGTCGGCTGGACCGCTTTTGCCAACGGCGGTTATAAAATTGAGCCTCACCTCATTGAACGTATCAACGACCGTGAAGGCAAAACTATTTTCCGCGCAAACCCCGCCCTCACACCTATTGGACAAGCAGCTCTGAGTAACACTCAAGATGCTGAGGAAAGCACAATGCTCGCCGAAAGCACAGAGCTTATTGCAGCCGAACGTATTATTGATGAGCGAACAGCCTACATTATGACCAGCATGCTGAAAGATGTAATTACACGAGGCACAGGGCGCCGCGCACTCAGCCTAAAACGTAATGATCTCGCAGGCAAAACAGGCACCACAAACGAATCGAAAGACAGTTGGTTTGTGGGCTACAACAATGATTTCGTCACCAGCGTCTGGGCAGGTTTTGATCAACCTGCTAGCCTTGGCCGTAGAGAGTATGGAAGCACCCTAGCTTTACCAATCTGGATTGACTATATGGATTACGCTTTGCAAGACAAGCCACAAAGGTCACTCAAAGAGCCTGCCGGTATAATGTCATTACGTATTGACCCCAAGACAGGTTACATCGCTCGCCCTGGCACACCCAATGCGTATTTTGAAATCTTCAAAAGTGAAGATGACTTACCAACCGAAGCACCATACTTAGATAACTGGGGCACTCCAAGCAACTCATATGGACAACCTGAGTCGCCACCCATAGACCTTTTCTAAATCTACAGCGCTCTTTATTTGAGATAACCACCCATTGTTGGTATCCTCCCCGGCCTAAAGGACGGAGATTCCTACTGCTAGACGACCATGCCCGGCCGCGAGAATGTTACGTGCCGCGTTGATATCGCGATCGTGGGTGACACCACACCCACTGCACGTCCATTCTCTTATTCCAAGTCCTGCGATACCTTTCGACCTCGATTCGGGCAAACTGCCGCAACTCGAACAGGTTTGGGTGGTGTATGCCTCGTCAATTTCCTTAAAAACAATGCCTGCGTGAGCGCATTTATAGTCCAGCATTATTTTTAATTGACCCTAGCCAGCGTCCAGCACTGACTTGGCCATCGTGGTTTTAACGAGTTTTAAACTACTGACATTGCCCACATAGATTTCACCGCAGCGGTTGACCAGCGTGCGGCTGAACTTGTGCAGGGCATCTTTTTTACGGTTAGCGATTTTCGCATGAATGGTTTTGACTTGGGTTTTATTTCTGGCTCGTTGCGCTATGGCTAATTTTTCCTCAAGGCCACGATAGAAGCGGCCCGCTTCCAGCTTGGTGCCGTCCGAGCAGGTGGCAATGTCGGTCAAACCCAGGTCAATACCGATACGGTCTTGGCCTTTGCTTGGTTCGACCTCCATATCAACCACAACATTGAAGTACCAGCGGCCACGGGCATCTTCGTTGAAGCTACTAGAGCGGAATCTATATTGGCTCAAACCGTAGCTATCCCACACTTTAAAATAGTGGCCGTTGTGGTAGATTTAATCGAGCGTTGACTTAATTCATTAACAAAGTTCCAAACGAAATTGACGCTGCGAGCCATGCGGTTTAGCAAGGACACATGCCTGTCTCGGACTCGAACTCGGACTTTTAATGTTTTGGTGTGCTTTATCATGCTGTATATAATGCTAGTACCAACCTGTACTGCAAAGACTTTAGCAGTCTGTTAAGGGGTTAAGGGGCTACTTACACGGCCCTCGCTATCCATCCTCACACTAAAAGCACAAGGTCTTACGCGATTTTGATAACAAGCAATAAAAAACCCGCTTAATGCGGGTTTTTTATTGCTATTAAAATTTTAACCGTTAAATACATCATCCACCGAAGTTAACGGATAATGCTTCGGGTATGGCAAGGTTGCAACCCCCGACTCAATAGCCGCTTTAGCAACAGCATCTGATACCAAAGTAATCAAACGAGGATCCATCGGCTTTGGAATAATATACTCACGACCAAACTCTAAACAATCTAAGCCATAAGCATCACATACCGCATTTGATACTGGCAACTTAGCCAGATCACATAACGCATGTACCGCAGCAATTTTCATTTCTTCATTAATACGTGTAGCACGGACATCTAGTGCACCACGGAAGATAAATGGAAAACCTAAAACATTATTCACTTGATTCGGATAATCTGAACGGCCTGTTGCCATAATCACATCTGGACGTGTTTCATGGGCTAGCTTAGGATCAATCTCAGGATCAGGATTCGAGCAGGCAAAAACGATAGGATTTTCAGCCATACGCTTCAAATTTTCTGCACTGAGCAGATTCGGACCTGACAAACCAACAAATACATCAGCACCTTCCATTGCATCAGCCAAAGTGCGGCGATCAGTTTCATGAGCAAAAACAGCTTTATACTGATTCAAGTCATCACGACCTGAGTGAATCACACCTTTGCGATCAATCATGAAGATATTTTCAACTTTAGCACCCATGCTAATCAACAACTTCATGCAAGCCGTTGCAGCAGCACCCGCACCTAAACATACAATGCGTGCATCTTCTAATTTCTTACCTGCAATCTCTAAAGCATTGAGCATACCCGCCGCAGTTACAATCGCTGTGCCATGTTGGTCATCATGAAAAACGGGAATGTCACACTGCTCAATCAATGCGCGTTCTATTTCAAAACACTCAGGTGCTTTAATATCTTCTAAGTTAATACCACCGAAGGTAACGGAGATACGTTTAACTGTATCAATGAAAGCTTGGGGGCTTTCTGCATCAATTTCGATGTCAAATACATCGACCCCAGCAAAGCACTTGAATAATACGCCTTTACCTTCCATCACAGGCTTAGAAGCCAGTGGCCCCAAATTACCTAAGCCTAAAATTGCCGTACCGTCTGAAACAACTGCTACGAGGTTACCCTTACCAGTGTACTTATAAGCAAGATCTGCATCGCGCGCAATTTCACGCACAGGTTCTGCCACACCGGGGCTATAAGCCAGCGCTAAATCGCGCGCTGTTGCAGTGGGTTTAGTGAGCTCAACACTTAATTTTCCCGGACGTGGGGAAGAATGATATTCGAGAGCGGCTGTTTTTAGATCAGACATAATTAGTATTTTCCGCTTGACTATAATTGTAATAATGAATTTGACGATATCGCAGCATACTCAAGAAAAACAAAGCCCACAAGTCCATCTGGAGTAGTCTTTAAACAAAAAATATGTTTAACCTATTTTTTGTAGGGCTTTGAGAGTATTGCTTTTTACATGCACAACATACGCGGATAGTTGGCACTTATATACTACTTTGCATGACCATAATGTCGCACCCTACGCTCAGCTATCTGCCCTTGAGTTTATACCTAACATCCTTGCCATGACTGAAGTCAACACTCTATGAACTACCCGCCACTTTAGAAGTGGGGGTTTCCTAGGTCATGCACAGACTTAGTGGGGTGCGTTGCACCCACCGCAGAGGTTATGCAAATTGACTCGGCTAACTCTCTAGCATCGAGGGTTTCTGTCATTGATATCCAGCAGCATCAAATACCTTTCTGCGGTACTTGGTGACAAGTATCAAGTGATAATTGAACAAAAAGACCAAATGAGTATTTATGTCTAAAAGCACTTACTTTCAAGCATACCCATACTTAAGACTGAGTCTTATTTCATCATGCAAACACCTAAAGGCAAGATCAAGAACGCATTCATCCCACAACCTAAGAACTGGAGGAATTCTTCTAGGTAGTTGTTAAAGTATCGCAATCAACCACATAACGCCTCAGATTCTCATTCTAAAACCTACTCACTGCAACCAGAATACGTTTCACCCCCCAAACACAGAAATAACAGCAAAAAAAAGCGCCCTTAAAGGGCGCTTTTCAACATTATCATAACCTGGCTCACCTAGATCATGTAAATGCTCATTACTTAGTTGCACCGAAAGCACCAAAACGCTGTTTAAAGCGATCGATACGACCACCAACATCAAGTACTTTTTGCTTACCAGTGTAGAATGGATGGCATTCAGAGCACACATCAATATTGATGTCTTTACATACAGTAGAACGAGTAGTAATCACGTTACCGCAGCTGCAAGTAGCGTTGATTTCAGTATAATTTGGATGAGTATCGGCTTTCATGGTGTGTCCTCAATATAGCCGTGCCGCCACCCAACACCATTGTCGAGTACCGCACGAAAACAGGGCGTGAATAATACCAGAGCAAACACCTGTTGCAACAGTCTTATTTAGCAAAATTTGCCTAATGGTATACTACAGAGTGTTCTACAACGAGTCTTACCTGCATTATTTTAAGTAACGCAGCTTTCGCACTTCTGTTATCTTTTGCTCATACTATGAGTCTATAAACCATTATACAACCCCACTTTTGTGGGATGAGGAGCTATAGTGAGTATCAATACTGCTAACCGCATTTTCCCAGCCACTCGTTTACGTCGCAACCGTCGTGACGATTTTTCCCGCCGCTTGGTGCGTGAAAATCAATTGAGTGTCGACGACTTAATCCTACCAGTATTCGTTCTAGACGGCACAAATCGCCGTGAAGAAGTGCCATCAATGCCAGGTGTTGAACGCCTATCTATTGATCTCTTGCTGAAAGCGGCTGAGGAGTGGGTTGAGCTAGGCATTCCAGCTTTAGCACTATTCCCAGTCACTCCCGCTGAAATCAAATCATTAGATGCAGCAGCTGCCTGGGACCCTGAAGGCATTGCCCAACGTGCTACGCGCGCTTTACGCGAGCGTTTTCCGGATCTTGGCGTCATTACTGATGTAGCACTTGACCCTTTTACCACTCATGGTCAGGATGGCATTTTAGACGAAAACAACTATGTCATGAATGAAGAAACTGTTGATGCCTTAGTTCGTCAAGCGCTTTCTCATGCAGAAGCCGGTGCACAAGTTGTCGCCCCATCAGACATGATGGACGGTCGTATCCAAGCTATTCGTGAAGCTCTAGAGCTGGCCGGCCATACCAACGTGCGCATCATGGCTTACTCAGCAAAATACGCCAGCGCCTACTACGGCCCATTCCGTGACGCTGTCGGCTCTGCTGCTAATCTAGGTACTGCAAATAAATCCACCTACCAGATGGACCCTGCCAATAGCCATGAAGCTCTGCATGAAGTGGCAACTGACCTCAGCGAGGGTGCAGACATGGTCATGGTAAAGCCAGGTATGCCGTACCTAGATATTGTGCGCCGAGTCAAAGAAGAATTTAAAGCACCCACCTTTGCTTACCAAGTCAGCGGGGAGTATGCAATGCATATGGCCGCGATCCAAAATGGCTGGCTCAGTGAGGCAGTGATTATGGAGTCTTTAGTGGCATTTAAACGTGCAGGCGCAGACGGCATCCTAACTTACTTTGCTGCCCACGCTGCCCGTCTACTAAAACAAGGCGCTTAATTTATAGGAAAGTCTATGAGCAACGCAGAAACAAACCCAATTGCAGACCATTCTGCACAAATCAGTGAAGTGACTACCAACACTGCACCTCACCAAATTCAAACCTGCGTTGCCATAGAGCCGGTTCTAAATCTCGACGAGAGCAGCCTATACCTACATCGCGAACTGTCACAACTACAATTTAATATCCGCGTTTTAGAACAGGCGCTCGATGAATCGACTCCTTTATTAGAGCGGCTTAAGTTTCTGCTCATTTTTTCTAGCAACCTCGACGAATTTTTTGAAATCCGTGTTGCGGGTCTAAAAAAGCAGATTACTTTTGCACGTGAACAAGCAGATGCTGATGGTTTACAGCCTCACCAAGCGTTGGCACGCATTGCTGAAGTTGTCCACGAACAAGTTGATCGTCAATACAAGATTTTAAACGATATCTTACTGCCAGAACTGGCCAAACAAGATATCCGCTTTATACGCCGACGGCACTGGACTCATGAAATTAAAGCCTGGGTTAAAGATTATTTTGATGCTGAAATTGCCCCCATCATTACTCCCATTGGCTTAGACCCTACCCATCCGTTCCCACTCTTAGTGAATAAAAGTCTCAACTTTATTGTTGAGCTTGAAGGTGTAGATGCCTTTGGACGGGACTCTGGCTTAGCTATTTTACCGGCACCACGCCTCTTGCCACGCTTGATCCAGCTCCCTGAAGACATTGCAGGCCCAGGAATCAATTACGTCTTTTTATCTTCAATGATCCACGCTCACGCCGATGATTTATTTAACGGCATGAGCGTGACTGGTTGTTATCAATTTAGACTGACCCGCAACGCTGACTTATCAGTTGATGCAGAAGACGTAGAAGATTTAGCTCGCGCACTACGTGGTGAACTCTACTCACGTCGCTTCGGTGATGCAGTGCGCTTAGAGGTAGCCGACACCTGCCCTGCACACCTAGTTGATTTTTTGCTCAAACAGTTTAGTCTCTCAACCTCAGAACTCTACCAAGTCAACGGCCCAGTGAATTTAACCCGTTTATTTAGCGTAACAAGGCTAGAAAGCCACCCTCATTTACAATTCCCACCCTTTACACCATCGATTCCTAAGGCCTTAAAAAACAGCGAACATATTTTTCACGCCATCAGTAAAAATGATATTTTGCTTTATCACCCGTTTGAATCTTTCACACCTGTAATTGATTTATTACGTTATGCAGCCAAAGACCCTAATGTACTAGCCATTAAACAAACACTGTATCGTGCTGGTGCCAACTCCGAAATTGTTGATGCCTTAGTCGATGCAGCACGTAACGGTAAAGAAGTTACAGTAGTGATTGAGCTCCGCGCACGCTTTGATGAAGAATCAAACCTTGCCTTAGCTAGCCGCTTACAAGCTGCGGGAGCCGTTGTTATCTATGGCGTGGTTGGCTTTAAAACACATGCGAAGTTGGTCTCAATCCTACGTCGTGAGAACGGTAATTTTGTGCGTTATGCACATTTAGGCACAGGCAACTACCATGCTGGGAATGCACGCCTCTACACTGATTACAGCTTATTGACTGCTGATCCCGAGCTTTGTGAAGACGTCTCACAACTTTTTAACCAGTTAATCGGCATGGGAAAAACCTTACCAATGAAAAAACTTTTCCATGCACCCTTTACTCTACGTAAAACGCTATTAGAACTCATTGCTCGTGAAGCCGATAATGCCAGCGCTGGAAAAGCGGCCCATATTATTATAAAAGTCAACGCGCTAACCGATGCACGCATGATTAAAGCACTCTATAAAGCCAGTCAGGCTGGTGTCAAAATTGATCTCATTGTGCGCGGTATGTGCTGCTTACGCCCTGGCATTCCTGGCGTATCACACAACATCCAGGTACGCTCAATTATTGGTCAGATGTTAGAGCATAGTCGTGTCTTTTATTTCTTAAACAATGAAGGACAAGAACAACTGCTTCTCTCTAGCGCCGACTGGATGGAGCGCAATCTCGATAAACGTATCGAAGCCTGTTTCCCTTTAGAAAACAAAAAAATGATTAAGCGGGTCAAGAAAGAGTTGCAAATCTACCTCAGCGACAACACCCACGCATGGCTATTACAAAGCGACGGTAGTTATCACCAACTACACCCCAACGGTGCGACAGACACGATCAATGCGCAAGCGCTACTTTTAGAAAAGCTGAGCATTCCTTTGGTTGAAGCACTTTAGCTGCACACCTCCCACATAGGCTTATTAAGCATACAAAAAAGGCAGGTACTCAAAGTACCTGCCTTTTTATATTCGAACATCTGGAAAGCATCTTGATGACGCCTTCCTTTAGTTGATACTTAGTCTAGTAACATAGTGCCTTTCTTCGCAAAGTTGATATGCCATGAAAAGGCTTTTTCTAAATTATGTGGAGTTTGACCACCACGTGTCTTCGCTTCTGCTAAGTAGTCACATGCCTGCTGCTTGTAATCTGGATGCATGCAGTTTTCAATAATGCGTTCAGCCGCCTGAACTGGCGCTAAACCTCGAATATCTGCATAACCTTGTTCAGTGATAATCACATCAACATCATGGTTAGTGTGATCAGCATGCGTCACAAAAGGCACGATTGCAGAAATCTTGCCATCTTTTGCTGTAGACTGAGTTACAAAGATAGTGATACGTGCGTTACGTGCAAAGTCACCTGAACCACCGATACCGTTCATCATATGGGTACCGCCAACATGCGTTGAGTTCACGTTGCCGTAGATATCTGCTTCTAATGCAGTATTAAAAGAGATAATACCTAGACGACGAATCACTTCAGGGTGGTTAGAAATTTCTTGGGGGCGGAATACAACCTTATCTTTATACTTAGCTAAGTCTTTACCTAAACTGTCAACACGCTTTTTCGACAAGGACAATGCAGTACCAGCAGCAAACTTCACCACGCCTGCATCAATCAAGTCAAATACACCGTCTTGTAGTACTTCAGAAGCAACCACGATATCTTTAAAACCAGAGGTTTTCATACCATTAAGCACGGCATTAGCTACTGATCCAACACCTGACTGTAGTGGCGCAAGACTTTCAGTTAAGCGACCTGCTTTAACCTCACCACCTAAGAAATCTAACAAGTTATTAGCAATTTGCTGGGTTTCTTCGTTTGGCTCAAACAATGGTGATGGAATATCCGGCTCGCTAGAAATGATAATACCGCGAATTTTCGCAGGATCAACTTTCATACCTGGCGTACCAATACGCTTGCTAACCTCAAACACAGGAATTGCTTCACGGGTATTCTCACCCGCAGCTTCAGGTATATAAATATCGTGCATACCTTCATATTCACGAGGTGCTGCGATATTCAATTCAATGATAACGTTTTTTGCGGTTTGCAAGAAAATCGGTGAGTTACCCACAGATCCTGTTGGAATAATGTCACCGTCTTCTGTAATTGCTGCAGCTTCAATGATTGCATAGTCAACGGTTGGATAAGTACCTTGACGAATTGACTCAGCAGTATGGGACAAATGTTGATCGATGTAAAAAATTTCACCTGCGTTAATTTTTTTACGCTGCACAGGGTTACCCTGATAAGGCACTCGCAAGTTAATGATGTCTGCTTCTGCCATAGACTGGTCAGCTGATGGCCCCATAGATGCACCAGTGAACAAGTTAACCTTAAACTTCTCTTTATGGCCACGCTCTGCTAACGCCTGCGGGAAGAGTTTTGGCTCACCAAACAAAGTAAAGCCACTCATGCCTAAAGTCATGCCATCTTCAATCCACGTGGCTGCTTCTTCTGCTGTCACTACTTTGTCTAAAAGTGCTTCATTACGGATAAACTTGCTTAAATCAGTGTTCATGCAACCACCTTCAAAGAGTTGTCGTTGTCTACATTTTTGGATAGCAGCCTTATTCGATAGTTCTTCGCTCGGCTTATTAGGGTGCTTATCAGAATTTATTCTGAAGTTCATACACTCTAAACTCTATCACTAGTGCCTAGTATTCTAGGCCGATCAGATTTTTTAACAGCTATACTAAGGTCGATTTTACCTGTCTTTAGCTGAACACCTATTTTTAACCATGCCTTCGACATTCAAACCCTCAATGATATTGAATGTAATCTTAAGCAGGAGGTCTTTGCGAAAACTGGCTATTTCCTCAGATAATTTAGCAACCTTATAATCGCAGCCTTTAGTAGTTACGGTTTTCAAACAATTTGCGATTAGCAGTTTTAGCCGCCTCCTGCGCCGAGCCAAAATCTTTTGCTCACGCGCTAGCTGCTTTTCGTACTTGGCTAAATACTGAAGATTAACAGTGTGAGTTTTATCCGATAAAAACAATAAAGTCTGTTCTTTCTAAAAAAATACCGACCTTGCTGCCAGTTCTAGCTTTGATATGACCGATTTTAAGCAATTTAAACCTCATCAATCATCAGCCTGGATTACCATCGACCCGAGCTCGGCACAGCATTGGTCCATAACTCCACAGATACAAAGCAAAGCTTAAGGTCCAACATGCAGCGGCAATCCACAAACTAGGAAGGTAGGCCCAGTTCACCAAAAGCACTCGCGCCAGCACACCCAGATTAAAGAGTATGAATGCCCAAACCATGGACTGAGGTGGTTGTAATGGCCGCCCTGTATGACCCAAAGTCACTCGTGCAATCATTGCCAAAATCAAGCCACCCATAGCCCCCACAGTGAGCGCATGCACCGCCAAGCTCATATTAGAGAATACTGTAAAGTTCCAAAGTGCCATAGCACAACACGCCACACCAAGCCATAAATAGGCTAGGTGTAAAGACCAAAGCAAAGGCACACGCCAAATACCTGAGTCATACCAACGCACTGTACGAACCAAGTGTGCTAAGCCAAGCCCAGCAAAAGCTAAGCCAAGCCAAATAGATGGCTGCAGCCCCCAGCCCAGCATGAATGTTATAGAGACCAGCACAGTCACAATCAATAAGAACAAATCCAACTTAGACCAAGGTGATACTCCTTCTTTGCGTAACAAGCCTCGCTGAGTAAAAAATGGAATGACTCGACCACCAATCATGCTCATGATTGCAGCAACAAACCAAACACCACCAATAATGGCTTGTCTTTGCAACTGTTCATTAGCTGTAATAACACCATATAAAGTGACAGCGTTAGCAACTGCCATCAGTAGTAAAATTAGCACCAACGGATAATTTCTGACTTGCCGTACAGGCCAAACACTGCGTACCATTTGTGCTGCAACCAAAGGTAAAAACATAAAATCAAGCAAAACAGCTAACCACATTGGCACACCGAGTAGCCAAGCCAGCCGCGCAGCCACCCACAGAACAGTTAACAACATTAAAGGCCGACCCGAGAGACCTGGCCCCCCCGTCCAAGCTTGCACCGCAGTCAATAAAAACCCTGCAATAATCGCCGCCGCAAACCCAAACAATAATTCGTGCCGATGCCATGCTAGCCAACCTACTGCAGGCTGCCAATCCGCAATCCAGCCATTTAAGGCTATGACCCATAACGGTACTGCTAGCATTGCTAAGACACTACCTAGCAAGAAAAAAGGCCGAAATCCCAAGCGAAAAAAAGGCACTATGGATAATGCCTTGCGTCGATCTAAAACGTGCATTGTGATTCTCCCTAGTCACCGCTCTTTTAACTACGGTTAAGCATTTGGTTACTGAATACCCTACAGCATAGGCCTATCAAGAAACTTTGTTACTAGACTATAATCAAGAGAATGTGATTTAAGCTCTGGCGTAAAACCAAGGCATAAAAAAACCGCCGTGTAGTATCTACAGGGCGGTTTTTTGAATAAACTCAATTATTAATTCAGACCTTCAATATAGCTTGAAAGAGCTTTAATATCTTTATTACTCAATTTAGCTGCAACAGAACGCATGATCATAGCATCACCATCATTGGTGCGATCCCCCTCACGGAAATCGGTTAATTGCTTTGCAGTATATGCTGCGTGCTGTCCACTTAATTTAGGGAATACGGCAAGATCGATACCTGCACCATTCGGTGAGTGACAACCAGTGCAAGATGGTACGCCATCTTCCATTTTTCCACCGCGGAAGATTTTCTGGCCATGCTCAACCAGTTCTGGATCTGCAGCACCAATAGTACCTTTTTGGCTGTTATACCATGCAGCAATATCCTGTAAATCTTGGTCGCTCATTGCATTCAGCATGCCTGTCATTTCAACAACAGTGCGCTCACCTGATTTAATATCCTGCATTTGCTTATACAAATAGCGCTGACCTTGGCCAGCAAGCTTAGGAAAATTAGGCATCATGCTATTGCCATCAGGCCCATGACAAGCAGAGCACATGGCAACTTTCCCTTGCCCTGCAGCTGCATCTCCAGCAGCGTGAGCTAAACCACTGATGCCCAAGGTCAACAGCAGACTTACTAATAGTTTGTTCATCAGTCCATCCAACTACGGCTAAAAAGAATAAGTTTACCCAAACAGGCCAGTCTCAACGTTGACCCGACCCAGTTCGGCGTTTATAAATTATGCAAACATTACCACAATTTGTTACAGAGACAACCTTTAACGATTGCTTCATAGCAATACATACATACAATCCCAAGCATTATATACTGCTCAGAGTGAAACGGAAACGAACCTCTTGCCGTACTTTTTATTTGGATCGAGTTATGCAGCCTAAAAATCCCATTATTGGTCTATGCCAGCAAGCTAGTTTTTTAACCAGTGCGGCTCGTGTAGAGCAGTGCCCTGCAGATGAAGGCTATGAAGTAGCCTTTGCCGGACGTTCTAACGCAGGCAAGTCTAGCGCTATTAATGCTCTAACGCGTGCTAATTTAGCGCGAACGTCCAAAACCCCCGGACGCACACAACTACTCAATTTTTTCAGTCTCGACGAAGAGCGTCGTTTAGTGGACCTGCCGGGCTATGGCTACGCTAAGGTTCCTATTCCTTTAAAACTACATTGGCAACAGCACCTTGAAGCTTACTTAGGCAGTCGCACTAGCTTAACTGGGCTCATTTTAATGATGGACATTCGCCACCCTCTCACTCCCTTCGACTGCCTTATGCTCGATTGGGCAGCAAGTAGTCAAATGCCAATGCACATCCTATTAACAAAAGCCGACAAATTGACCTTCGGTGCAAGTAAAGCAGCATTACTTAAAACCCAAAGAGATATTGAAAATCGCTGGGGATCAACCGCCACTATTCAATTATTCTCATCAACAAAACGCACAGGTATTACTGAGGCTCATCAAGTTTTAGCCAATTGGTTACAACTCCTTATCCCCTCATCCACTACTGCTAACGATATCCCAGATTCTGAATAGCCCTAGCTTTAGGCGCTACGCTACTGTCCCTAGCAGCGCCTAGAGTACGTTCCCTAATGACTCCAATTAAAAACTACGCCCCAAATTTAAGTAAAATGCACTTTTAGAGTCGTCATTAATGCCATAACTGAAATTGAGCGGACCGATAGGAGTATCAACGGCCATAAATACACTCATCGCATTAATATAACCGCTGTCTAAATGATCACTATGGTTCCATACCCTGCCACGTTCTAATGACATTCCAGCATAAACGGGCAAACCTAAAGAAAAGTCTCGCAACGGTGTCACCCGCCGATAATAAATCACGCGTCCTACACTGATATTTTGTCCAGATAGCGCATTTTCACGATAACCCGAGAGCTGTTGCGCACCTCCAATTTGATAACTGGAAGTCACTACTTCTTTAGCATCTAAAGTCCTTGCATAACGCCCACCTAAAATAAATGTATTAGCCCCCCAGCTCAACGGTTTGCTTAACTCTAGCAACCACTGTTGGTAGCGCTCATCAGAACCCAGTTCAGTTGCATGTTGCCATGCAGAAATGCGTAACTCTTCACCGCGAGTGGGAAAATGCACATTATCTAAGCTATCAAACGCATACTGTAATTGGTAATAACCCTCTTTAAAGCTAAAGTCTGGCAAGCGTGGATCACCGATACGCACATCAGCATCTCCCCAGCCAGAACCTACACCAAAACGTATTTCTCCATTATTACTGATCTGCCGCCCTACATTAAAACCATAACGAAAACGTTGTAAACGATATTCTGCAATGGGGTCACTGTTTTTATTAAACTTAATATTACGCACCTCACCATGCAGCCAAGGTGAGACAAAATAACGCGAACCAATATCCAACGGCTGATAAAACTCAGAATACAATTCCTGATGCTCGCCTAACTGAATACGACTCAACCATTCACCACCTAAACGATTCAAGCCGTTCATACGAAAACTAGCGCCAATATTAAAAACGCTGTCACCCCGTAAATCATCTGATAAATTCAATCCTAGCCGCAAATAGTCTGTGCCGGAACTCTTATCCGTGGCCATCACGATCAATGCTGCCCCGTCTGCCTCTGGCTGCAAACGGTATTCAACACGGTCAAAATACTCGAGCCCATACAATGTTCCCATGTCTTTTTGCAGCTTCTCAACGTCCAGAGGCTCACCGACAGATTGACGAATGTAATAACGCACTACCTCATCACCCACTTTAGAAGTGTTTTCAACTCTAACTTCTGTGATGGTTGGAGGCTTTTTACGCTGCTTCCGATTACTTGCTAAACGACTCTGCGACGGCAACGATTGCGCTATTTCAATCAAGCGAGGCTGCAAAGCATAGGCAGCTCGATAACCGGCGTCCATCATATCCTGAGCATGAGAAAAATCCGTCACACCAAATCCAGTCAACTCTGGCTGCACTAAAATATCCTGCAGGTGCAAAGTAGCTAGTTGTGCATCTGAATTGCGCCTTGTGAGTAACGCAACAGACTGATTTAAAATATTAAATACAGTCTGTAACGACTCTGTTGCGGCTAACGGCGAACCAATATCTACCACCACCACTCGATCAACTCCCATCTGCCGAGCGATGTCTACAGGGATATTATTCGAGATACCACCGTCTACTAATAATCGACCATCCAATTCAACGGGTGTTAACAAAGCAGGAATCGACATACTAGCTCGCACTGCTAAGGCCAAATGCCCCCGTGAAAATACAACCGTTTCACCGGTGGCAATATCTGCCGCCACCGCTCGAAATGGAATAGGGAGCTGATCAAAATCTTCTACCGCACCGGCTCGAGCAAAGAGCTTTTCCAGTAACAGTGCCAAGTTCTGTCCTTGCAGCACACCTAACGGCAAACCTAAACTACCATCATCACGAAAACTTAACTGCTGCTTAACCAGAAAATCCCGGTCATCTTGCTTTCGGCGAAACGGAATATCTTGGCGTGAGGGTGCATCTGATAAAGCCTGCTGCCAATCCAGTTCTGTCGCCAGTTGCACTAACTCTGCCGTGCTATAACCTGCCGCATACAACCCTCCCACCACTGCTCCCATACTGGTACCAGCAATAGCATCAATTACTACACCCTGCTCTTCTAAGGCTTTCAACACACCAATGTGAGCCAAACCTCGGGCAGCACCACCTGATAAAACCAACCCGACTCGCTCACGCTCAGTTTCAACCACGGCCGCAGATTGCGCCCAACTCATAACATTGGGCATCAGCATAAAAATACTGATACACCAAAATAATATTCGTCGCATATATCACTTCTCAGTCAAGCATCCAAAGCACGCAGCAAGCCCCACTCTACAGTCAGTCTGCTTTACAAAGGCAATCTAAAAATCAAAACCTACAGTAGCAGCCACAAACTCAGTCAATGCTTTCTGAATATTCCGAGCTGCTGAGCAATCTCCCACTTGATGACGATTGGCTAAGTACACTGGATCGTTATATGCCAACCACACTTGCCCAGTAGCATCTTCCCAAACCAAGGCCTTTAATGGTAAATCAATGCCCATGGTCTGAGCGCACTCCATCAGCGGTGTGCCACCCTGCGGGTTACCAAAAATCAGCACTTCAGTAGGCCGCAGCTGTTTCCCAACCTGAGCAGCACCTGCTGCATGGTCGATACGTGAAAAGACCTCTAACCCCTTGTCCTGCACAATCGCTTCAAACTTATCCAGTGTTGTTTGCGCAGAATAAGGACTTTTTATACTGATCAAGCCATCAGCTGCTTGAGCGCAAGAAAGCATTGTAAACAGCGTCAAAACCGCAAAGTATTGAAAGTTTTTCATCGATTCCCCCTCAACCCACCATAAAGAAATTATGGAGTAGTCTACGGGGGGTATGCTTTAAAACAAAACGCTGCCGCGCATTCAAAACAGCTAATGCGCGTCTATCTATACGGTTCTATATCCTAGAATTGTTTAAACCTAAATTTAATGTCGCGCTCCCAACTATTGGCTCAAGAAAAGTAACTATATAACAATACTGCAAGAGCCAGGACAGGCAGAGGGATTAAAACACTTACCAAAAAGACAGCAGGATAAGCTCGCTGATGCGTTTCCTTACAAATCGCACGAATTGTCGTAACCACATAGCCGTTATGCGGCAACGAATCTAACCCCCCCGAAGCAATTGAAGAAATACGATGCATAGCACCATTATCTAACCCCATCCCTTGGTAAATAGGAGCAAGAATCGGCAATGCAATACCTAAACCACCTGAAGCTGATCCGGTAATACCAGCAATAACAGTAACTGCCACAGCCAAACCTGCATACTCAAGGCCCGGCATATCTGTTAAAAATGCTACTACATCAGAGAACGCTGGCGACTGCGCAGCGACCGCACCAAAGCCAACCACCGCACAGGTGTTAGAAATAGCAATGAGCGCATTTTCACTGCCTACACTGATCATTTTTCCAGGCGCATCAATTGTTTTATGAAACAATGCATAACCCAGTAGTAGACTGGCTACCATAGCGACTAATAGCGCTTCAATCACACTAATGTAATGACTCAACACATTAAAACCACCGACCAAAATAATCAGCGGCAAAATAGCACTGTAAAATTTCACTTGTGATATTTTACTTACAGCTTGCTGACCATAATCAGCTGGCAAATCAAATTGTTCACCATTAATAGCAGCGCGATGAGCCATATATTTGAGCGCATAACCACCTGACACCATAATCAACAAACTCATTAAGACGCCAATCATGCCGCCGGCAGTCGCGGTTGTACCAAAGTAAGTGGTAGGTATAAGATTTTGAATTTCTGGAGAGCCAGGAGAAACCATGGTAAAAGAAATAGATCCAAAAATAATCGCCGCGGGAATAAAGCGATGCGCAATGTTGGCGCTACGAAACAACTCAAAAGCAATAGGATAGAGGGTAAAACCAACAACAAATACACTCACACCACCATAGGTCAAAATTGCACCAGCACCTACCACAGCCATAATCGCTCGCTTAGCACCAAGTACTTCTTTAGACTTGTTTGCAATAGATAAGGCAGCACCACTATCATCCATTAAACGACCAAAAATCGCACCCAATAAAATGGCTGGAAACCATGTGGTAAAAAAACCAGTAAAACCGTTCATATAGTGCATGAGCATGGCATCACCTAGATGCATCCCACTACTAAGTGCAACAATAATTGCACACACAATAGCCGATACAATAATGCCAATACCGCGCATGGTCATCATCACCAATAAAACCAAACCGATCAGTAGACCGATATAACTTAAAGCAAGCATAATGAGTTCCTATTATTAAATTTATTTTTGGAATAGGCCCTTATCCTTTACGCAAGGGTTAACTCGAGTCTAAAAATCGAACAGCCCACTTACAACCGCTCGAACCCGCACACAATGCGTGCAAATTTGCACACAGAGTCAACAGTCTCAAATTTTTGATGAGGTTTTAGACAGGTCAATCAGACTTAATGCTTGAAAAGTACTGGGAGGGCTAGGCTGTCTAGCAAAAGGGCGCCCCATTTAGATTGAGGGGCATGTCAATGTAATGCTTACACTTTCAAAATTTAGATACAAAAAAGCCCCGCATTTCTGCGAGGCTTTATTTGTATGGTGCCGGCACCAAGAGTCGAACTCGGGACCTACTGATTACAAGTCAAAATGCCAAGCACCCCTTTTTAAGGGTTGAAAACTCCTCACATACTCAGGTTTAAAAGCACCTCTCAGATTTCTTTCTGTGAGGTAGTCATGAAAAAAGTAGCTGTTATTTCCACTAAAGGTGGCGTAGGTAAAACCACAACAGCAGTCAACTTAGCGGGTATTGCTGCCGATGCAGGAAAGCGTGTCCTGCTCCTTGATCTTGATATTCAACCAACTCTGTCCAGTTATTTCCACCTAGAAGCCGAAGCTGATGGTGGCATATTTCAGCTCGTTGGCTTCAACGAGACTCGCCACAGCGAAATCATCTCCGGCACCTCCATACCGAATCTTCATGTCATCAAGTCAAATGATGATCAGGGCCAGCTGAACAGTCTGCTACTTAACGCTGCTGACGGTCGCCTACGACTTCTCCGTTTACTGGAAGCATTTAAAGACGATTACGACTTGGTTGTCATGGATACCCAAGGCGCACGCTCCGTCACGCTCGAAATGGCACTGCTGGCAGCTGACACCGCAATTTCTCCAATTATCCCTGAACTACTCGCTGCCCGTGAATTTCGTCGTGGAACCATTGCTCTATTTGATGAACTGAGCAGCTACCAGTACATGGGGATTCAGCTCCCAGAACTGCAGGTTTTTATCAACCGAGCTGATGCAGTCACAACCGATGCACGATTGATTACTGAAAACCTTCACAGCACATTTGATGGTGATTCAGGCATTCGCGTACTCGACACATCTGTTCCCAACCTAGCCTCGTACCGACGCGCAGCAAGTCTTTCAATGCCCGCCCACCGTATTGAAACTCGCAAACCCTCTGGCAGAAAAGCTCCGTCAGCATTGGAAACAATGACCGCGCTTGCAATTGAAGTTTTTCCCGAATGGGCAGACGACTTTCAACAGCTAACACCCGAAAAAGTAAGCAGCATATTCGATACCTCTACGTTTACTCAGTTTGAAACTGAGGAAGGTAGCAATGATTAATCAACGTCTATCAACACTAGAAACCTCACTCAACAAGCTCGACGGCTGGTTGGGTTTATTTATAGCCATCGGCCTCTCCTTCGGTTTTGCCTACTTGTTGTTGGTCACCGTTAGCAAAAATGAGCTGAGCGATGCTGAGCTACTTGAACTTGTGAAACATACTAGCCAGCCCGAGTGTGTTACTGAGCGCTTATTAAGCCATAAACATGGGGCTGTCGCCCTAGGCCGTCATATCATCACTCGTAATGATGTTAGAGACGCAGATGCAACATGCAAACACCTATCATCGCTACAAAATAACGGGGTTGCTGGAGGTAGCAAATGACTACCTTATCGACATCTACGCCCTACTCAATCGAAGCTGAGCACGCCGTACTAGGCGGCCTGATTCTTGACAACCAGACCTGGGACCTTATTTCCGGTGTGCTTACCGAGTCGGATTTCTTTCAGTTTAACAATAGGCAGCTATTCAAACTGATTCGCGAACTTTCTGAGCGCAGTGAGCCTTTTGATATTATTACCATTTCTGAGCTTGCTATGCAGCGTGAGATGGGCAGTCAAGAATTTCTGGCTTATGTCGGTGAAATCTGTCTCAACACTCCTTCTACTGCAAACATTGAAGCCTACCGCGATATTGTCCGAGAGCGCTCACAACTGCGTCAACTGATTAAAATTGGCCATGATTGCACCCGCCTGGCCAGCTCTAAAGAGGCTGTCAGTGAAGATGTACGTGAGGAAATTGAGCGGGAACTCTTCACTCTTTCGTCCGAATCAGCCAGCAATTTTACCGACCTCCGGGCGGTCATGCTGGAGGTGATTGATGAAGTGGATTTCGCCGTTCAAAACAACATCAGCTTACTAGGTCTAGACACTGGACTGATCGACCTAAACAACCTTACTGGCGGTTGGTTTACAGGTCTCAACATACTTGCAGCACGGCCTTCAATGGGAAAAACAGGTCTGTGTCTCAGGTTCATCCAAGCAGCTTTAGACACATTACCTAAAGAACAAACCGTCCAATTCTACAGTTTGGAAATGCCCTCAAAACAAATTGCATACAGGCTTGCAGCCTTAATCGGCAAGCTCAACATGCAGAAGCTTCGGAGCGGGAAACTTGACGATGAAGGTTGGGCAAAATTAGCCGCCGCCGTTGCTAAAATTAACGAATTGCGCGATCGCCTAGTCATCGACGATGACAGCCACATGAACCCATCAAAACTTCGCTCAAAAGCACGCCGAGCAGCAAGGCAGTTTGGGAAGCCGGGGCTCATTGTGGTTGATTATCTTCAGCTCATGCACTCATCCCAGAAACGTGAAAATCGTAATCTTGAAGTTGCTGAGATTTCAGGCGGTCTCAAAGCCTTATCCAAAGAAATGGACTGCCCCGTGATCGCTTTGTCACAGCTTAACCGCAGCGTTGAAAACCGGCCCAACAAGCGGCCAAACAACAGCGATCTCCGGGACTCTGGCTCCCTTGAGCAAGATGCCGACCTCATCATGTTCATTTATCGAGATGAGTACTACAACGAGGACTCGGACGAGAAAGGCATTGCAGAAATAATTTTAGGTAAAAATCGGAACGGCCCAACAGGCGTTGTCAGAACGGCATTCATTCCAGATCAGATCCGGTTTGACGACCTTAATTACGCCAACATGGAGGGTGTTCGGATATGAACAGCAAAGACATCATTACATTCACAGTCGAGTGTAGTTTAAGCAGTTTCTCAAGCTTTATTGACATGCTGGAAAGCCAGCAAAACAAAAGCAATCTGTACGATCGAAAAATTATTCGCGCAACCAAACATCAAGGCAATCTGGTGCGTAGTCGCTGTGTTGTCTGTCTTTTCGGAGTAACGGATAGCTTTACTGTGATGGACTGTATCGCAAGACAGCTCAAAGCAGTTAACACAATCCACAGCTCACCTGTTTTTTTAAAAGCATTCTCAGTTATTAACCAGGAGCAGCACTCATGAATACCAAGGTCACTAGGGAGTTGATTGAAAGGCAGATGGGAGCCAAAGGTTTTTCATCGAATGCAGCTCCGCTCAAACGCCTCACTGATCCTCTACAAGACACACCCATGGTGGTCACCCTAGATCAGCTAAGCTCGTATGAACATAACCCGCGTAAAACACGCAACCCTCTATATGACGAGATCAAGGCATCAATTAAAGCCCGTGGACTAGATCAGCCACCGCTCATTACACGTCGCCCTGGTGAAGATCATTACATCATAAGAAACGGTGGTAACACCCGACTGGAGATCTTAAACGAACTGTGGCGTGAAACTAAAGATGAGCAGTTCTTCCGTATCCACTGCTTGTTTAAGCCTTGGCAGTCAGAGATTAACGCACTGGCCGGACACCTCGCTGAAAATGAGTTGCATGGACAGCTAAGCTTTATCGACAAAGCTCAGGGTATCGCTCAAATCAAAACCATGTACGAAGAGCATGGTAGTGAGCAGCTTTCCCTGCGCAAACTGTCTGATCGGCTGAGGCAAGACGGGTACCCTGTTGCTATCAGCTTGCTTAGCAATATGCTTGAGTGCGTCAATAGCATTTTACCTGCACTGCCCAATACATTGATGCAGGGGCTTGGTAGAGCTCAAGTAGCCAAGCTAATTGTGCTTAAAAACAACCTTACTAAAGTCTGGGACAAATACGACGACAGTGGCAGTGATTTCTTTGAGTTCTGGCTGATGGTCTTAGCAGCGCACGACACTGGCGTAGACTCCTATAACTATGAGGTGATTCAAGATGAGCTTATTGGGCAAATGTCCGCAATGCTGGGACAAAGCTACAATATCTTAGAGCTAGATTTGGCGGTGGCATCAGAAGGCATTGTTAACAAAAACCCGCTCTCAGTTGAGCAACTGGCCAGCATAGCTCAAAACCCACCCCGCCCTGTTGAATCAGATACCGAACATCATGACGTAGAAGACACAGCAACCCAAGTAGTCAGTCCGACTCAAGAGGAAACCCCTGTGGCAAGCAGTGCAACGCACACACGGGAGCCAGCTACTCAAGCTGCAAGATCTTCACAGTCTATTCCTGAAGCTGAGCCAAAGTCTCAATCCGACAAAGACATAGACCCTGAAGCATTTATTGACGGACACATTGTCACCCCTTCTCAAGAAAGCGATACGATTTTGAGAACAAGACAGCAGGTAGCAATACACAACGGTGATCAATTGCCTGATTTTAAAGAATCGGTTTTGAACTCCATTCCTGTTACCGCAGGCGGTCCCTCCTCAAGCGTTTCAGATGTCTGGTACATCGAGACACGCATAAAAGACCCACTGAGCCTGCGACACAATATCTGGCTTTTAGTTAAAGATATCTGCTCGACAACTGGCGTTACAGGATTTGGAGCAACAAAAGAAGGTTTAGGGTTTGGCATTTTTGGCAAACTAGGTACTGATGGCACGCCTATATCACAAGGCGTACAGCTGATGCTGCTATCAATTCTACGCACAACTGACAGCTTTTCTGAGAAAGCACCTATACCGCTTTCATCCGCTCTATTCTCACAAATCCTGATCGGCAGCTATGACATTACAGTCGGTTTGAACGGCCCTGCAGATGTTGGGTTGTCTCGCTTGGAAGATGCTGAGCTAGTGAAGCTTTTCCGCATCATACGCTTGGCAAGAGTACTGGTTGACTTGGAAAAAGAGTTGGTAGAGCAATTTGATGAGGAGCAGAACCATGAATAGGGACTGTAAGTTTACTCCATTATCAAAGGTCACTCCTGTGCCCTCTTCCAACCGAGCACCGGTTGGGATGGCAAATAACAACGACAAAATAACACCAGTGGCTCCGGTCCCAAGCTACATTTTTAATCAAGCCCTCGTCACGCTGGTCTTACAAGAAGCCAGTGAAGGGAAAATGCAGCGTTGCAAATCATTAGGATTTACGCCTGATCTTGTTTTAAGACTGCAAAGCCTTGCGCCGACCAAGTTACATAAAGTGGTCAGCTCTCCGTATATGTGGATTAAACCGTCGGTAGACACCAGAGCTCTTGAATTAGTATTGGATAAAATTGATCGTGACGAAGAGCTGGAGCGATTAATCAATCGCGCAATCAAGCTTGGGGCTACGACACCAATGCTGAACATTTTTTTCGGCCTGTCTCATACAGAAGTTGCTGAGCGACGGCGTACCTTGCAAGTTCAGTCCAGAACGGGACGCCTGCCTGCTCTTAGCAATGAACAGAGACACGCTGTCTGGGAGCGCTGGGTGACGTTAGTACAGCAGCTTGAAAAAAGCCATGGATGTGAACCTGCAGCTTCAATCCAAAACATCATGAGTGGTGCTGAACTGGACGAAATGAATCAGCTGGACCTCATGTTAGTCATTGCAGAAGAGCAAAACATTTTGGTGGGACAAATCTGGCTGGAAATAGCCGAATGCCAGTCAGGAGGGGATGCTTAGCATGAGCAAAGATAACTGGTTAACACTCTCACAGACTATTGACGGGACGGTTTCCGAAAAATGGCCTGAGATTCCTCAGCTCAATCAACCTACTCCCGGAGGGCAAGCATCCTCCTCTGGAGCTGCAGGTTTTGTTTATAGCGGACTGAAACAAGAAATCGTACCTCAGCGCCTGCTACTTGATAGCCGGCTCACACCTTTGGAAAGAAATGGCTGGCTCGTTTTCAAAATGTTGCTTGATAAGCAAGGGTATTCAGTACCCAGGTACCAGGACTTACAACCATACTTGGCTCAAACTCCCTACGGAGAACAAGCATCACGGGAAACGATTTCAAGAGTCATTGCAATTCTACGCATGACACGCTGGATCAGCTTATTAGCACAGGGACGTGATAGCGGTACGGGTCGGATAGTCGGCAATATGTACATACTACACGAAGACCCAGTGACAGTGCAGGAAGCAGAAATGATTGATACTGGCTACGCTGAGCTTGTGACTAAAAACCTACATCACAACATTAAGTCAGTGCGAATCGTCGCTGAGAACGTAGCAGAAGAACTTGCAGAAGCTGCAGGCACTGTTATCCCCACACGACTTGATGTTCTGCAACAAAGAATTGAGAACACAAGCTCAATCCAACAAAAAGTGCCTCGCAGTTCGGATTCCGAACGCGGAAAAATCACCCTAGTTCGGAATCCGAACTCAGCAAAAAAACCTAGTTCGGAGCCTATTTCGGAATCCGAACTCAGTAAAAACAGCCTAGTTCGGAATAATGCCACCCTCAGTTCGGAATCCGAACTAGGTCGCAAAGCCACTAGAATCAACGCAGTTCGGAATCCGAACTACAGTACTAGTACTGTACTTAGTACATATACTAGTACTGTACTGTACAGAGACTCAGAAGGTAAAAATCACAACTCAAGCATCCAGTGGCCAGAACACCTTGATGACCACATTCCTGATGACGAGCGAAGGCAAGCTTTGGCTATGCTGGAGTATCAGGAGCCAGATCTGCAACAAGAACTGATCAACGAACTGGCTGCACGCTGTCAGCAAGGCGGTATTAAAAAACCACTTGGTTACCTACGCGGTCTTGTTCGCAAAGCCGAACGAGGTGAGTTCAAGCTGTGGTCTGGTCAAAACCAAGCAGCTTCTGAACCCTCAGAAACCAGTCATATCACTACCAACCTCCAGACAACACACTCTACTTCGACAGGCATCGCGGATCTTAAGCGCGTCCCCATTGATGAACTTTCACCAGAAGGCAAAGCCGGCTATTTGGCTGTGCGCGCTCTGCTGGACAGTACAAAATCCACTCGCGCACTAGACACTGCAAGCAATTCTTAGGAGAGCAAAAATGAGCAAATTAACACGTGAAAACATGAGTTTCAGCGATCAGGACTTTGATGAAATGTGGAGCTTATGGCGATATAAAGGTCATAATCCAGCGGAAAAACTCAGCGTTTTTGAAACGAAAGACGGCGGCGAGACTTATTATTCCGTAGGAATATTGGATTATATAAGCTTGGAGAATCGCATTTTCCCCAGTAAGAAAGTTTATAGAAGCTACACGCAAGCATTTGCGGCAGTAGGCCGTGCCCTCGATAAGTTTAGTGTTTGTAAAGACAATCCAAGCGATTCTTGAAATTTGGATGATAACCCTTGTCACTGAGCTGGAGAGTTTGGGCGACTCTGAGCTCAAGCTGAATAAAGAATATGATGCAGAAAACATCATATTCATAGGCCATAAAAAGTACGACTTATAGCTTACCCGTGAACACCTAAATAGCAGTAAACCACTGTTCACCCCGTGAACACCTAAACAGCAGTAAACCACTGTTCACCCCATGAACACCTAAATAGCAGTAACCACTGTTCACCCCATGAACACCTAAACAGCAGTAAACCACTGTTCACCCCATGAACACCTAAACAGCAGTAAACCACTGTTCACCCCCAAAACACCTAGAACACTAACAAAGCACTGTTTACTCCCAATGTTAATGGCCATTAATTTTGACCCACTTAATCCGTTTGGGCCGGTTTCGGGTTACTCCCTAAAAATACAAAACAGCTCCGTATCATCAGTCACTGCTGATGCAAAACACACTACATATAGGAGCTATATATGAGCCAGCAGCAAGCAATCGTTGAGCGCTACAAAGTGAACCTTGGTTCACTACGAAGCCAAATAGAACTCAAACTACACACGTATCATGCTCTTCGGGTCTGGCAAGGTGGTCAACCCACCGGTAAACCCGGCTACACAGTTCCAAGCATGCAGCAGTATTTCGCTATCACAAACATGATCAGGTTAACCTCTGCGCGAGATAATCCATATGCGGACTGGTGGATGATCAAGATCGAAGAAAAGCTAGATCAAGCACAGCAAGAAATGAATGAGCTCTCTGCCATGCTGGAAAAACTTATCACAGCCGTGCCGGAACAAATCAGTATCACAGAAAACCTGAACCAAGAGCCATTCATAACACCTGTATTCTGCAACAGTCACATGGGCTTTCGCGCTGTGTTCCTGCTTGAGGCATACGACAGCTTGGCTCGTAAGATCCTATTAGCAAATCATGTTGGCCTAATGTCACGTCGAGATATGGAAGGCTTTTTGGACCAAGGTGCTCACCAATTACGTAGCCTCTTCGGGCTCGCATTAACCTACAAAAATACGGGTGTAAGTCGAGACGACATGGCGGCCAACAATGCAAGAGCACGAGAAGCTATTGAGCGACTGGGTACGCCGCCAAGCGATATCCTTCAAGGAACCCGACGCAGTGAGTTTGCTCCAAACATTCAGCGCGACAATGCTGCAGCATACGATGACGAAGCTGAAAAACCTGAGGAACAGCCCAAAGAGCAAGTTGCTAGCAGCGACACAGCACTGCAGCAGGCCAAAAGCGAAGAACAACAAGCAACGTAACGCGAGGAAAAAGCATGACAGTCAAACAATCCCCCTACGACTATGTCGAACAAGCCCCCTACTACAAGGTCAAACATGCACCCTCCCTAAAAGGCCTTTTAAAGCCTTTTAAGGGTAAAGGGGACTATGTGGTTTTGGAGCAGCAAATGATCGAGGCACGTGAGGGGATTGCCGCAATGATTGATGAGATTGTCGAGATGTGGGCCAAACCACCTTTCTCTCTTCTCGCAATACAAGCCGGTACCCAAGCATCACCTTCTGGAGCACATCACTTGCGATGGCGTAGCCGTGGCCGGGCTCAACGCATGGGGTTCGGGGTCTGGGCCAAAGCAATGCAAGATAAACAAACTCCAGAAGATTTATTGGAGGAACTCTATTGGTTTGAAGCACTACGGTTACAAACCAATATGCAAATCAGCTGCTTAACATTTATTGCGAAGCAGGCGCGAGAGTGCCAGGAAAAAATGGACGAAGCCTTGGAAGTGTTAGCTCAGGCAAAACATGACAAAACTGAAAAACTATAACTGCGGCAAAGTTTCCGGGCGGAAAAAATTCCGTCGGGTCGAAAATATACTCCGTTCCGCCCAATAAATTAGAACCGGGTGAAGAACACCAATACACCTAATTGGAAATGCACAATGGATGATAATCAAAACGAGTTTGATAACGAGTATCTAGGTGAGCATGTAGGAAACTGTCAGCGCTGTGGTGAGGATGTCGATCTAGGCCAAGCCCTATGCGCCACTTGCGAACGTGATCAGCACTACGACACGTTTTAAAATAAGACGCTTGGATGGTAACTGTTCACACTGTAAACACTCAGGACAACTGCTACCCGGTTTAGAAGTTGTTACAGCACTTTTAAACCTAGAAGAAACCCGCTTAACAGCGGGTTTCTTAGTTTCTGAAAGACACGCATTACTCACTTGCCCTAGATTCGTCTTTGAAGAATTACATTATAATCAGCATGATCACCCTATTTAGGGTTATTTAACGAACACACCACCGTTCGGCGGTCGCTCTTAGGTGTTCAAGTGCGCAGTGAAAGCACCACTTCTAAATGTAATAAGAAAATACCAAGCGATAACAATTGCCTGTACAAATATTGACTGTAGCTACGATGTAGCTACAATGCGGGTACAGATAAGAGGAGGTATTATTATGTTAACCACTATGAATGCCGATGTGCGTAGTCGTGTGAGTGCTGATCTCAAGCAGGAAGCCGCAGAAGTCTTGCAGGGTTGCGGTTTGAATGTCAGCAGTGCAATCCGCTTGTTCTTGGAGCAAGTCGTTCAAGAGCAGAAGCTGCCTTTTGAGGTCAAACGTCATCCATCCGCAAAAATGAAAATAGCGCTTCAAGAAGCAAAGGCAATAGAGGGCATGTTTAGCAACATGGACGACATGATGTCGGAGCTGGATAGTGACCAAAAAACCAAGCAGTAAGCGAGCCAGTTTGCCTCGACAAGTGGGCTACACTCGCGAATTTAAAAAGTCTTGGGAGCGTTACAAGCGGGCTGGACAGCGAGATATGAACCTTGCCGTCACTGTAATGCAGATCATTTATGCTGGACAACCAATTCCGCCAGAGTACCTCGACCATAGCCTTTTAGGGGCCGAATGGGCGGGAACTAGAGAACTACATATTGGCGGTGATTTTTTATTGGTGTACCGATTATCTGATAAAGGCGACAGCGTGATATTTGTAGATATTGGCACTCACAGCGAACTATTTGGATAACGACACAATGAAGTAGAAATGAAGGTGCGCACTTATTACATTAAAAATGAAAGCTGAGGATCGACTACGGTTCCGGCTATCGTGTCTATTTTATGCGGCGCGGCCCTTCAGTGGTGCTGTTTCTTTGTGGAGGCGACAAGAGCATCCAGAAACGGGATATTGCCCTAGCCAAGACCATTGCAGCGCAGTAGAAGGAGTGACCACGATGGAAGTCAAATTCAGCCGCTACGACACAACGGACTATTTCAAGACCGAGGACGACATTACGGCCTACCTCGATGCGGTGATGGAGGACGGCGACTCCGCACTGATCGCGGCGGCGCTCGGAGACATAGCCCGCGCCCGTAACCTTAGCCAGCTTGCCCGCGACGTTGGGATGAGTCGCCAAGGGCTGGACAAGGCCCTTTCAGGCGATGGCAATCCGAGCCTTACAACCAGGGTGAAAGTCGCCCAAGCGCTTGGCCTTCGGCTCGCTTTCAAACCGACCCACGGCGACCCCGAACCTACTGTCCTTTGATAGCCTACTAGCTATCAAGACTGACATTAGTGAGGCAGAAACTGCAAGACTTATGCTCACTTCCTGAACCATCCACAAAGTCCGCTTTACAGCGGGCTTTGTCTTTTAAAACTGTTAAGGCCCTTAACACCTAAACACCAGCAAGCACTGTCTACCCCCGAGACACCCTGGAAACCAAAAAATACTGTTATGTGGGGGAGTAACACCCCACACACTATAAAAAACGGTTTACACCCGTCTTATTCATGAGAGCTCTCAAAGTGACTCATTTTCGGCAGCTTGTTTAGGTCAAGGCTCGTGAATAAGACGGGTTACAGTTCGCGGCGGAATAATTTCTGTTTTGTATAAAATATATTCCGTTCCGCCGCAGTAACTCAACATTGACTAAAGCCAACCTATCAATAATTAATCCGGTTAATTCAGTATCGGGTTAACACTCACAGTGCATCTCTACTTGCTGCAAGCTCTTGTGCTCATACATTGCAAAGAGGATTTTCAGATGGCTCTTAGTCTTAATAAAGTTCAACTCATAGGCTATGTGGGCGGTGATCCAACCACCCATGTGGCGACAAGTGGCACAGCAATTACAAACTTCTCACTAGCAACGGGTGAGTCATGGACAGATAAAAACACAGGTAAAAGACAAGAACGGACCGAGTGGCATCGGGTCACATGCTTTGGAAAAATCGCTGAAATCATAGCGCAGTATGCAAAAAAAGGGAGTCGCATATATGTCGAGGGCAAGAACCGCACTCGGGAGTGGACTGACGATCAAGGTATTAAACGCTATACAACTGAAGTCGTCGTTGATTTGAGCGGTCAGGCAATTGTGCTGGATCCTCGTGGTGAAGGCAGTGATGGTGTTGATGCTCGCGCACAAAGTCAATACGAATCCTACATGCAAAACACCTCGCAGGATAAAGCCACTTCTTCTGATGGCACTCACGCTACGGAAACCGAACCAAGTTTTGACGATGACATGCCGTTCTGAATGATATCAAGTCCACAGCCGCTTCTATTGCCGCTCTTAAATTAGCCGGCAATAGAGTCGCTGCATTTGACTGCAGCTATAGAATCCAGAACAAGGGTATCAGCATGCGTTTAAACCGCAGAGTCCGGCATGTCTATGATCAGCAGGCTTCCTACGAGCCGTAGAGCTTAATCGTTTTGCTAAAAATGAAGACGATGCAAAAACTATGTCAATGGACCAGTCTTCGCTTAAAGTGTTTTTCCAGTGAGTCATTCATGAGATTATTTTTATGTGAAAAGCCCAGCCAGGGCCGCGATATTGCCAAAAGTCTTGGAGCAACAAAGCGTGGTAACGGCTATTACGAAGGAGCAGGCTCCGTCGTTACTTGGTGTATTGGCCACTTAGTTGAGACGGCACCACCCGAAACCTACGATGAGGCATTGAAAAAATGGTCTCTACAAGCGCTGCCTATCGTGCCACAAGAATGGAAAATGATTGTAAAAAAATCCACTGCTAGTCAGTTCAAAGTGGTTAAAAGTCTTTTATCAAAAGCCACAGAACTGATCATAGCCACCGACGCTGATCGCGAAGGTGAAATGATCGCACGGGAGCTGGTGGACCTATGCAATTACCGAGGTCCAATTAAACGTCTATGGTTATCTGCTCTCAACGATGCATCTATTCAAAAAGCACTGAGCCAGCTCAAGCCAGGCCACGAAACTGAATCCTTATATTATTCAGCGCTGGGCCGGTCACGGGCGGACTGGCTGATTGGAATGAATCTGTCACGACTGTTTACATTGCTGGGTCAGCGTGCAGGCTACCAAGGCGTGCTATCAGTCGGCAGAGTACAAACGCCAACGCTTAAACTGGTTGCAGACAGGGAGAACCAGGTCAAGAATTTTGTACCTGTTCCATTCTGGGACCTAGACGTAATCCTGCAATCTGAGTCTGGTGGTGTTGTTTTTGCAGCGCGCTGGCAATGCCCAGAAGACCTGGCTGATGAGGCTGGCCGATGCATCAATCAAGCTGATGCAATAACGGCTGAGCAACAGATCAGAAATGCCGCGCAGGCGACCGTGCAGCAGTTGAAAACAGAGCGCAAGAAGGAGCAACCACCATTACCTTACGAACTGGGCGAACTGCAGAAGATATGCTCCAGCAAATTTGGTTTGGGCGCACAAGCTACACTAGACACGGTTCAATCACTGTACGAAACACACAAAATCGTCACTTACCCTCGGGTTGATACCGGATATCTGCCAGAAAATATGCACAGTGAAGCGCCTGCAATTCTTCGGGCAATGCTCCAATCAGACTCTCAGCTTGGCCAGCTCATGACCCAGTGTAATTCGGAGCTGAAATCGCCCGCTTGGAATGATGCTAAAGTCACAGCGCACCACGGCATTATCCCTACTACTGAAGTCGCTGAATTGAGTAAATTATCTCAAGCTGAGCGCGGTGTGTATGACCTTATTAAAATGCGCTACCTAGCCCAATTTTTCCCACCTCATGAGTTCGATAAAACCGAGGCCATATTTACTGCTGCTCGATATACATTGAAAGCTGTGGGTAAAAAAATCGTGGTTCCAGGCTGGCGGATCACCTTACTCAAGAATAACGAAAATAAAGATCAAGATGGCGATTCGGCCAGCAAAGACGATGATGCTGGGCAAGAATTACCGCAACTTACTGAAGGCCATGCCTGTCCAGTGATTGATTGTAGAATTGACGCAAAAAAAACGAAGGCTCCCGCGCTGTTTACTGAAGGCACACTTATTGAAGCAATGAAACAGGTCAGTCGCTATGTTACAGACCCAAGACTGAAAGCAAAGCTAAGGGAAACCACCGGTATCGGAACAAATGCCACCCGAGCGGGAATTATCAAAAGCCTGCTGGATCGAAAACTCATTGCACAAAAAGGTAAACGACACCTCATTGCAGCCAGTGAGGCCCACGACCTACTCGCTGCAGTCCCTGCAGCGATTTCAAACCCAGGAACAACAGCCATTTGGGAGCAGGCCTTAGATATGGTTGAGTCAGGCGAGCTCACCCTAGATGACTTTGTCAGCAAGCAATCAACATGGATTGGCAATATCGTTGAGAAATACCAAAACCAACCGTTCAACATCAAAATAACTACTGAAAAAACACCGGCTTGTACTCTATGTAGTAGCCCAACACGGCGTAGAAAGGGAAAGAACGGCGACTTTTATGGTTGCAGCAAATACCCTGATTGCAAAGGCATTGTGAATATTGAGCCAAAGAAAAAAACAACACGCAAATAACGCCTATTTTTAAGCAGAAAATGCCTACAGTGTGGAAACCTTCAGCCTTGCCAATGCGCAACACGATCCAGCATAATGGCCTGAGTAAACTGTTTGGCCGCATTGTCAGCTACAACGCGGTAACACTTGTTAGCTAATAGCTTGAGTGTTTCTCCAAAAAAGCTGAGTACCTGGGAAGATCAGCGCGTCACTAGGGGTAGTGATGCCGGGTTTCTCTAACCACGTTAACGCCGTTAATTTTTTACTTTTTAGTATGACTCCAGCAAATGTTCAGACTGTTTTGCCAAACAGAACAGTGCGAACATTTGCTTGATCATCACAGTCATTGCCTCGCCCAGGTGAAAGGGCAACCGTTTGTGCAGGGATCTGCGCCGACTTGCTGGAAACAGTCAAGATTTTGAGACAGGTCGCTATAAGTCTCATACTGGAAAAAAAGCTTTTGAAGGGGAGCCTAAATCCAACACGCGACCAAGTAAAAATACACTATGATCTGAATCAAGCCAGACCATACACCAGTCAATAAAATAAAAATCCCGCTGAATGAACAGGTCTTAATGCCTAGTCATTCAGCGGGATTTTTTGTCTCATAAACAGATCAATATCGTTTGACTTTATAATTCAGTTATCATGCTGATTTATTCATTAAATCAAGAAATACGCACTATTTAAGTATTTCATAATGATAATCACTAAAAATTCGCTTCGACGTATTTTTAGTGGCTAAAATCAATAATCTTAAACTTTTAGAACCCCTAATAACTGGACAATCATTACTAGCTGACCTATCATTTTTGTGTATTTTGCGATCGTTGATCAGCAATACGCCACAAGCCGTGTACATGATGTAAATCGGCGCTCACGTTGTGAGTTCATGTCTAACCTACCTACCCTTGGCGGAGAATTCACTCTCCGTCAGGAGCTGTGTTTCTCCGTTTTTTGTTTTTGGAGAAACACTATGCAAAATCAATCTTTTGATTTCAAAGAAATCTGCTCGTCCGAGCCTCTAGGTTTCATAAAGCCAAGTAGCATCATGGATTTTAAAGATCCGCTTGTTAAATGGATTGATGAAAACACAACTGTTGTTGGCTACCTGTCAGATGACCATAACTCCTCCAACCCTCTTGAGGATATGGACGGCTATGGTTTCATCTATACCGCTCGTGACCAAACCCAAGAATTCAACTCGGTGCTTGGGTTGGATCAATACGGTTCTGCTGATACGGATCTTGTTAGCGACCACCCATTGCTTAGGCGTAGGTGGGTAGCAGCTGCAATAGAAGCTGAAGAGTTTCAAGTATATTGCCAGGCTACAGCTGGCTGTAAAGAGTTCAGCGATGATTACTATCGTGGCCGAGCTCAACGCTATTGGCGCGAAAACCACGACAAGTACACCTACTACTCTCAATCAGCTATTTATGATTTTGAGTTCTCAGGACGCGTGTTACGCGAACTATGGAGCGAGCTGAGAGCTGACCGTGACAAGTCAATTGGCGATCCTGATTCAGTTGTACTCGATTGCTATGAGCACGGTGGTTGCTCTTGGTCTTTGGCCGGTAGTGGTAACCAATGTCGCTGGGATACGTCTTCAGGTGCTGGAGTATGGATTCCAGACTCTGAGGCGCGACTAGAAATTGACCGGCGTGCAAAGGTATACACCTTTGGGTTTGTTGATTTCACAATCAATGAAGTGGGGGAAAAGATTTGGTTCGCTCTGATTGAGGGTCAGTATCAAAAAGGGCTCAAATCGAAGTCACCCTATTTCAAACAATGGAGCGAGGCTTTTGCTTGGCTAGAGCAGCAGGGTCAAACGCTAAAACTCAGTGCTTTAGGTACTAAGTCTGAACAACAGCGTTATGTCCGTGTTGTTGCACGGCGCAGAGCAGCTATGGAATTGGCTGAATCAGCGCTCACTCTTTACAACGCCTGGGTCAATGGCGATGTGTACGGCACCGTTGTAGCAACGCTTAACCGTTGCAATCATGGCAGCTGGCATGTAGTCGATTCAGAGTCATGCTGGGGATATTACGGAAGTGAAGATTCGTACTCAGCCTTGAGATCTGACTTTGATGATGTGCTTGCGGATTACCGCCAACGATTTGCACCAGAACACTGTTCTCATTGGACGGAACCAAATGCCGCGCAGGGCTAAAATTAAATCACTCTATCCTATGCGGAGAACATTATGACTCAATATGTCGCAATTTATTCTGGAGAATGTCAGAAATATTGGAGACAAGACCAAATGGGCTACACCGACCACCCAAAAGACTTTGGATGGTGGCCTTTTGAAGAAGCAAAAAAACTGATTGCTGGTATAGGTCAGGACAAAAAGTTAGAACTTGTTCCATATCAACCAACTCGGCTGCAGATCGTTTTACGTCAAAGCCGTAACTAACCCCCCCTCCCGAGCGGATAAACAGCATCCGCTCGGATGCTGTTTCTCTGTCAAACTTGGAGAAACACTATGAAAATCCTGAGAAAACTACTATCGTATTTCTCTCATGCTGCCTTAGACCAACCGCAAGAGCAAGAGCAGTGGCTTACCCCTGAGGATATCCACCGAATGTTCTGCAGACGTGAGCAGCAGTAAAATCCTTTATTTACACATCCATCATAGCCTGCAAAACGCAGGTTATGATGCGTTGCAAGCACTTAAAGCACATGATAAATTGCTGACCATGTTTAGCTAATCGTTGATTAGCCACATGCCAAAAGCCGTGTACATGATGCAAAGCGGCGCTCACGATGTGAGTTCATGTCTAACCTACCTACCCTTGGCGGAGAAACACTTTCCGTCAGGATAAGTGTTTCTCCGCCTTTTGCTTTTTTGGAGAAACACTATGAGTACTAACACTCAAGAAACAAAATACTTTGATCTTCACACTCGCGGAATTGGTTACCTCAACCGTATTCGTGAAGTTACTATTCGCAAAGGCCAGCCATTCATGGCTGTAACCGTTGCAGCTTTACGTGGAGCTTCCGATGATGTTGAATACACCTATATTGACTGCGTTGTGCGCGGCTCTGAAGCTGAAAAGCTGATTCGTCGTTGCCAAGCTGCAAATGAAGCAGAGAAAAAAATCTTCGTCAGCTTCACCATCGGGGATATTTACCCCGAAACCTTTATGTATCAATCAGGTGCAAAAAAGGGTGAAACTGGAGTCAGTTTAAAGGGTCGTTTATTACGACTTGGCTTCATTAAAATTGACGGTGAGACTGTATATCAAGCTCAAGCTGATGAAACCGAGACTTCTTCCGAAGCAATCGAAGAATCAGTTGCCTAACCAAAATAAACGAACCCGCTATGACATTTGTCAGGCGGGTTTTTTATTTACAAATAGGGCTATAAACCACTGGAGCGACCCGTTCGTTCGTCTTTGGTGTTGCTTTCAGGCTTTCGCCGTTGCTCTCTACATTACACAAAGATATTACGCCCTACCGCTCAACGCATTACCCATGCTGCTTTAAATATAACTTTACCTTGTTACGTTTTACCTGTATAAAGTGCAATAATATAACATTACATAAGTATATTTATAATGAATTGTTTCAAGAGAATCGGACTGTGCGGAGTATTGGTGTGTCAGGCGGGCTGGGCATTTGCGAACACTACAACCGATCTAGGTACCGTTGTAATTAGTGCTACAGCAACTGAGCAAGACTTGAGTAATGCGCCTGCCAGCGTCAGTGTCATTACACAACAAGCATTGCAAAAACGTCCCATACAGGATTTAAAAGACGCACTGCGTGGCGTCAAAAGTGCTCAATTCAGCGGCATAGGAATGTCGCGCCGAGGGATCAGCTTACGCGGTATGCCCAGTGAACATACCCTTGTGCTGATCAATGGTAAGCGCATTAATCCTTCAGCCGGCGCAATTGCACACTCTGACTTTGATTTAAACTGGATTCCCCTAGCCACCATTGAGCGTATTGAAGTGGTGCGCGGTCCTATGTCGTCTCTGTACGGTTCAGAAGCTTTAGGTGGGATTGTCAATATCATCACTAAAGCACCCAGCGAAGACTGGGCTGGCACAGTACGTTTAGCGGGGCAAAGTCCAGAACAACACGGTGGGCAGCAGCATCAGGTTAATGGATATATCAGTGGCGCCCTCATTCCTGACCGGTTGAGTCTCTCCTTAACCGGAGAAGTGCAGCGTCAGCAAGAAACACCATTCAGCAAAGATAAGCGTTTATCTGATTTAGAAGGCAACGACAATCATCATTTAGGCATGGCGCTACGCTGGCAATTAGACCCAACGCAAGACCTAACTTTTGACTACAGCCAAGGTCGTGAAGAACGCTGGCGTAATACAATAACGGCAGGCAAAGTCATTTCAGAATATGAATCGACAGATGTCTTAAAGCGTCAACAAATGTCCTTAACTCATGATAAAGACTGGTCCTGGGGGCACACTCAAGTTCGCGGCTATCGTAATCAATTGCAACGCGAGAACCATCGCAGCGCAGGACAAAAATCCAACGATCCGCAAAAAATCATCGGCAGCGTCGTTGATGGGCAAATCACCTTTGATCCTTTTTATCAGCATCGCTTAACCGTGGGCAGCGAATGGCGTAAAGAAGAATTAGAAGATCTCTCGGTGAATAGCCATGGACAGGATCAAGCCATTCACCGTGCTGTATTTCTACAAGATGAGTGGCAGCTGGCACAAGATTGGTCGCTTACGTTGGGCAGCCGCCTTGACCAGCATGAAGCTTTTGGTTGGGAACATAGTCCGCGCGCTTACCTTATGTATCAATTTAACCCTGACTGGCAAATGCGTATCGGAGCCGGCCGTGGCTATAAAGCACCGTCATTAAAACAACTGTCGGCCTCCTATAACAGTATCGGCGGAGGTGGGCGTTTTACGATTTATGGGAACCCCGATCTACAGCCAGAGACCAATACTACCTATGAGTGGGGAGTGGAATACCAGCAAGACGCTTTTACCTTTGGCACAACCCTTTTTGAAAACCAGCTCAATGATTTGATTCACACGCGCTGTACTGCTAATTGCGGCCAACGCGGACGTGAGCAACGCACTTATGAAAATATTGATCAAGCACGGATTCGCGGACTGGAGTTAGAGATGAACTGGGCCTTTCACTCTGATTGGCAATGGCATGGCAACTATACCTATTTGGATGCCAAGAATAGAACAGGCAAACACCGTTTAAGCGATCGCTCACGGCATCTCCTGAATAACACCCTGCAATGGCAATTAACCGAGCAACTCAATAATCAGTTACGTCATGAATATATCGGCAGCCAACTCACCGGCAGTCTTGATCAACAATATGAGTTACCTTCCTACCATTTACTGCATTGGGATATGAACTATCAATTGTCAAAAAATACCAGCGTACAAGCAGGTATTAGTAATTTATCCAATAAGCGTTTAAGCAACAGCAATGAACAGTTCGATTATACCGAGCCAGGACGCAGCTATCATCTCAGCATACAGGTGGGTTTCTAATGCGTTATTGGTTAGTGATTGGATTATCTGTACTCAGCGGTCTGGCCTATGCCACGCCAAAGGTCACCATCGTGGCCAGTGCTTTTGTGCTGGAGCATAAGTTCGAGCAGTTGCGGGCTATCGCAACTGCTCAAGATGTCCAGCTGGAGGTGCTGCGCCCTGACAGCCATACACAAAAAAATCAGGTGTTGCAGCAGCTTAACAGCAGTGATTTAGTCATCCTAGATACCCCACGGCCCAATGATTCAGAGCGGGTAACCGAGTATCTAGCGGATATGGCTTGGCAGCGTCAGCAGCCTTGGATGCAAGTGGGTGGCGGGCGTCCGCAATACGATGGTTTGCCTAAAGAGCTGGCTCAGTTCTGGCTGGATTACTATGCTTATGGCGGTGTAGAGAATATGCAGCAACTGTTTGCCAGCCTAGTTAAACACAGTAAAAATCAGCCGGTACTGACCTTGTCCGAATCAAAAAAAATACCACTGCAAGGCATTTATCATCCCCAAGCTGAGCAGTTTTTTACTGAGTTAGAGGATTACATTACCTGGGCTGAGCAACGGTATACAGCACCCCGTGCACTGGTGGCTTTTGCTATTAACGAGCAGCAAATCAGCGACATGCAAACCTCTGCCATCGATGAATTGATTCAGCGCAGCGAAGCGCAGGGATTGTTACCGGTTGTCTTCTGGTTTGATAGCGAACAAGCGACCGTTTTAACCGATTTTTTTGCTAAACATAAACCCCGCGTACTTATCAATATGCAGCATATGCAAAATGGTAATGCGCGCTTGCAGGAATTCGCAGCGCTCAATATTCCTGTGCTACAAACGCTAACCTACCGTGACGGTAATGAGCAGCAATGGCTGCAAGCCGATCAAGGTATACCGGCTCGTACTGTGGCGCCTTTTTTAAGCGTGACAGAAAGCTGGGGTCTCAGTGACCCGATGGTGACTGCTGCAGTGGAAGATGGGCGTGTGACCTTAATGGCTGCGCAGATTGACAGCGTGCTGCACAAGGCCAATCAGCTGATTAAGTTACAGCAGTTGCCCAACAGCGATAAAAAAATCGCACTGCTATTTTGGAACCACCCCATGGGTGAGAAAAACATTGCCGCATCGCATTTAAACGTTCCCCGCAGTCTAGTAGAAATCACGCAAGCTTTAACCCAAGCCGGATATACCGTGACAGCACAGAGTGAAACGGATTTTATCGACATTGCACAACAGCTTTTAAGTGGTGTTTATCACCCGGAAACTTTGCCTGATTTGTACAACCGAGGTTTGGCGAAAACCCTACCACTTGCAGACTACCAGCAATATTTAACCACGCTGCCCGAAGACGAACAGCGTGCGTTAGTCAATCGCTGGGGGCCTGCACAAAAGCACTGGGCACTGCACTCGATTGATGGTCAATTACAGTTTGTATTTCCAGCGATTAATCTTGGGCATTTAACTCTATTGCCGCAACCATCGCGAGCCGGCGATCCAGAGGCGTTCTATCATGATACAAAAGTCCCGCCTGATCATATCTACCTCGCGGCATACCGCTATCTAAATCAGCAGTCTATAAATGCCATTATTCACTTAGGTACACATGGCACACAAGAATGGTTGCCCGGTAAAGATCGAGGGCTCTCAGTGACTGATTATCCCTTTTTAACCGTGGGCGATATCCCAGTATTTTACCCTTATATTCAGGATAATATTGGCGAGGCCATTCAAGCTAAACGCCGCGGTCGTGCGGTGACTATCAGCCATCAAACCCCGCCCTTTGCGCCCGGCGGACTCTATGACGAGTTGCGTGACTTAAACCAGCTGATTGAGGAATATCAACAATTAGAGCTCGGTGCAGCACAGCAACAAACGCAGAATAAAATAATTGCGTTAGTCACTGAGCTCAATCTACATCAGGACATGCAGTGGCAAACGAGTCAATTAACCACTGAATTTGCAGCCTTCTTAGCCCAATTGCATGATCACTTACAGCTGTTAGCGCAAGAGGCTATTCCTTTGGGATTGCACACCTTTGGTGAGCCTGCCTCAGTCCAAAACCGCCTAACCACTGTGATGCAACAACTTGGCGGGCCCTACTATGCAACTCTAGAGGTTGATGCTCAGCAAGTGTTTGCAGTTGAGGCTGAGCAGATCACTGAGTCGCGACCCTACCAAGTATTAGCCGACTACATTTTAAATAAAAACGTACCGCAAGATGCATCATCCGCCCTGTTAACACTGCTGCAAGACGGTGCAAGTAACTTTGAAAATCTCTCAGACCCACAAGAGCTGCAAGCCTTACTTAATGGTTTAGCAGGCGGTTTTGTCTTGCCTGGAACAGGTGGCGATCCGGTTCGTAATCCACAAGTGCCCAGTGGCCGTAATATCTATGCTTTTGAAGCTGATAAAATCCCCACACAATCAGCATATAAGGCTGGGGGAACAGCATTGCTGGAGCTGCTTAAACAGCATCAACAACAGCACTCTGGCAGTACTCCAAAGAAGATTGCCTTTAGCTTATGGTCATCCGAGGCTTTACGCCATTTAGGTGTGGTAGAAAGCCAAATCTTACATGCCTTAGGCCTGCAACCACGCTGGGATCAAGGTGGCCGTCTTATCGCTTTAGATATTATTCCACGCCAGCAATTAGGTCGCCCGCGCATTGATGCCGTAGTCCAAGTCACCAGTGTGTATCGAGATCAATTTGATAGCTTTATGCACCTACTCGCTGGGGCCATTGAGCGCCTCAGTCAACTGGATGAAGATGACAACCCTATCGCACAGCACAGCAAACTGATTGAGCAGCAATTGCTCGATAACGGTGTGCAAAAGGAACAAGCCAAACAACTGGCTCAGATCAGATTATTTAGCAATCAGCCCGGCGATTACGGCACAGGCGTCTCTAAGCTAGCGATGGCCTCAACCGAGTGGGAAGACGATAGCGTTTTAGCTGAACAGTTTTTATCACGCATGCAGTACGCCTATGGAACTCAGCACTGGGGCGTTGCTTTAGCGGCAACACAAGGCAACTTATTTTCCCAGCAGCTTAAGGGTACTGAGCTAGCAATTATGTCACGCTCATCCGAGCTCAACGGTGTTCTCTCGACCGATCATCCTTTTGAGTTTCTAGGAGGCTTATCTCGCGCTATTGAATTTATAGATGGGCAAGCCCCCGATTTATATATTGCGGACTTACGTAAAACTCAACCCAAAATAACCAAGGCAGAACGATTTTTAGCTGATGAGTTACGCAGCCACTTTTTAAATCGGCAATGGATTGCCGCAATGCAAGCAGAAGGCTATGCAGGCACATTAGAAATACTCGATACCATTAACAATGTGTGGGGCTGGCAAGCTATGAATCAAAATATGGTGCGTGCGGATCAATGGCAAGAACTGCATGAAACCTTTGTTATGGATAAGCGCGATTTACAGCTTAACGAATGGTTTGAGCAGCATAACCCCAGTGCTCAAGTCCAACTCGTCGAGCGTTTAATTGAGGCGATTCGTAAAGGCTACTGGCCAGCCGACGAACTCACTCAGCAACAGTTGGTTGAGCGCTGGCAGGACTTAACAGAACTCACTGAAGAGTCGAATGGCGCACAACTGACTCGCGATTTTATCGATGAATTAGCGCTCGGATTTGGTTTGACTGCACCCACCACCACTCCAGGCAGCAGCCAAGCTGGCGAAACCGTTACGGGACAGCTACTAGAACCTATCCCTGCCCCATCAAACCCTACCACCCCATCTTTATGGAGCTATATATGGCTGCTGTTGCTCGCTGTCTGCGCAGCAGGAGCCATGTACCAGCATTATAATAACCAACAACGCCAAGGTGCTAAATCATGAATGCCCTAGAACAGAGCATGTATCAACTGTCCCATGTGTTTTTATACCCAGTATTACTGTTAATTATTTTATCTTTAACCTACGCGCTCTTTGCACTAGGCGCTTTTTTATGGGAAGCATGGCTACGCCAGCGAAAACGTTACACTTCAGTCTTACTCTCTTGGCAGGCAGAACATGGAGGAAGTAGCGATGACTTGGAACTGTTTATTTTAAAGCAATTGGAGTGGCTGCGTATTACCACGCGCAGTACCCCGATGCTGGGTTTAATTGCGACCATGATCCCCATGGGCCCTGCAATGTTGGCGCTCACTGAAAGCAACATTGATGGCGTGGGTGAAAACCTTGTGGTGGCCTTTAGTGCAGTAATTTTAGCCTTATTGAGTGCCAGTATAAGCTTCTTTATTTTAACCATCCGCCGACGATGGTTGTTGCAAGAGTTACGCCAATTTGAATGCTTGTCACAGGAGTCAGCATGCGCTTTTTAGAGCTCGATGATGCCGAAGATCCGATTGTCTCAGTGGTGAACTTAGTCGATCTTTTTTTAGTTATTATTGGCATTTTAATGATCGTTATCGTCACCAACCCTCTGAATCCATTGAAGCAAGGGAATGTTGTGGTGGTTGAAAACCCTGGAGAAGCTGATATGCGCATCACTGTTAAAGAGGGTAAAGAAATTACTCAGTATGAGTCGACAGGTGAAATTGGCCAGGGACAAGGAGCCAAAGCTGGAGTTACGTATAAAATGGATGACGGGCGTTTAATTTACGTGCCTGAATCATAAATATAGAATATTTGTTCGTATGACGCTGTTCAGTAAAATCGATTTAATTAGCGTGTCCATACTGCATATTCCAGGGGAAGAGCCCAGCTACATTATTGCTCTGAATTTCGATAACTCAGAAAACAAGCCATTCGCGGAAGCCTACCTAAAAACCGCACTCCACCAGTGAAAAAAGCCGCACATTTACAAAATGCGCGGCTTTTTATCCGAAAAACTTAATCCGCTTACTCGGATATCAGGTTGTTTCTGATTTATTTGAACTCACACGACATCATGCAAACTCCCATCATTCGGAGTGCTTAGCATGAACCTCAAAATAATTTTCTTTACCGGAGTGGCCTTAACTATTGTCGGCTGTGCCAGTAATCAACCGCAATCAACTGTTACCTATATCCCAGGGGGAGCCAAAAACCCAGAGCAACTCACTCCAGATATTTACCCCAAAGGCGCATTTAGTGAGCCCGAACCCGTTATCCGAGAAGGCCGTTACCGCATTGTGAGCACCCGGCCATCCGCTGAACAGCGCGATCTTTTGGCTCAAATTATTCAGTTCCAGACCACTAATCCGCATACCAACGTAAAGACAGCTCTAAATCAGATAACAGCAGGTTCAGGTTATAGCCTGTGTACAGCTACACCAGGTAACGCAATTGATACTCTGTACAAACTCCCGTTGCCAAAAGCCCACCAAAATATTGGTCCTATAACACTACGCAATGCCTTGCAAGTACTAGCTGGCCCTGCTTATCAGGTTGAAGTCGATGAGGCTCGTCGAGGCGTGTGCTTTAAAGTCCGCCCTGATTACACGCAAGCCCGACTCATCACTCACAAACGTCCCTCAAACACCCAAGTTGATGAGGCAGAAAAATGAAACGACTGGTTCTTGCCCTCGGGGTGATATTTTCAGCAAACCTACATTCAGCCCAATCAACCACAGTTGATAAAACCAATGTGGTGGAGACGACAGCAAGTAGTAACACATCTAACACTGAGCAGAGTTTTAGCGCTGCCCAGAAGGCACTCTCTTGGGGGCTTGAAGCAGATGAATGGAAGCGTTATGAAACCCTTATGGAGGGACCGCGCGGATACTGGAGTCCAGGCCTAGACCCTTTAACTGTTTTGGGTGTTGAAGCGAAAACTGATGTCGAACGTATGCGTTATGCAAGGCTACAAGTTATTGCTGAATTTAATCGCGTAGAGGGTGAATTGGCATACCAACGAGCCTATAACCAAGCGTTTAAGGAGCAGTTCCCTGGCAATGTTTTGATTGGTGAGGCTCAACCATCGCCTGATTTTCTCAAGCACCAACTGCCTTCAGGTGGGCTGCAAGAGATCCCCGTTACACTGTTTGTAAGCCTAGATTGTACACTGTGTAGTGCCGTTGTCAGCAAATTTGCTGGTAGTCAGAAACGAGTCGACGTGTACGTGATCGACGCTCCAAGTGATGATGCAATACGAGAATGGGCTGCAAGCATCGGTATTGAGCCGCAACAAGTGCAGCGTCGCCTGGTGACGCTTAATCATAATAAGAATGAGCTGAAACTGGTTACTGGTCAAGCTGCCGTCAAGCCTGAACAGCTTCCACTTGCTTTCAAAAGAGTCGGTCAGGCATGGCAAAAAATAGATATTTAGCTGTCGGTCTTGCCTGCGTTGTTACACAGCAAGTCTGTGCTGAACCAATACCCAGCGCATATCAGCTGATTGCTGCAGCACACCAAGTTCCACCTACTGTGCTTTATGCTGTAGCTACGCAAGAATCCAATCGTCGACAAAAATCAGGTCGTTATCGTCCGTGGCCTTGGACATTAAATGTGGCAGGGAAAAGCTATTACTACAACAGTCGTCAGACTGCATGTACAGCGCTGCACATTGCACTAAAGGCCCACAATGCCAAAAACATTGACGTGGGTATTGCTCAGATCAATGTCGGATGGAATCCAAACGCATTTAGAACTCCGTGCGACGGGCTAGATCCATACGCAAACCTCAACGTCGCTGCAAAACTTCTGCGAACCCATTACAGCAACTCAGGGAGCTGGGCGACAGCCACGGGTCTGTATCACTACCCAGCAGGCGGTCCAATCGCTGCACGTTATCAAAACTCAGTACAGCACCGCCTAGCAGCCATAAACCCAAAACACTCACATGAGACTCTGAAATGAAGCGCTTATTTTTATTGCTAGCCAGCTGTATTGCAGCCACCTCGACGACAATTGCGACAGCGAACACGCCAGAGACTCCAGAACGCCTAGAACCTCTGGTGATACAACGAGGCGGTGTTTCCGCGCTGCGTTACTACGATTCTTTAAGCGTTGATTCAGGTGAGAAAACTGTGAAACCGCTTCCTGATATACGCCTACAAAAGCCAGGACAGTTTTCGGCATTTCCAGTAACCAGCCAACTTACGCCAGGTGCAGTCCAGTCCAGAACTCTTAGTGCTAGCGGGCTAGTGCAACCTGTTTTCATGATCGGTTACGACAAGCTCTCTGCGCAATGGCTTTCAGAGCGCTCCAGCATTTTGAAACAGCTTAATGCTCTAGGACTTGTTGTGAATGTACCCACCGCTGCAGCAATGGCCGAACTGCAGACGATAGCTCCAGACCTGATGCTGCAACCAATACCTGGCGATGATTTAGCGAAACATATTGGCGTGAAACACTATCCGGTGCTCATCACTAAAACCAGCATTGAGCAATAGGGAGCAAAAGCATGGCCAAACATATCCTTGAGTCAAAACTACGTCCTGCCGTTGAGTTTTATACTGCATGGACCTGCTTCGGGGCGGCGGCATTGTGTGTCCATTCGCCGTGGGCCGTTGCGCTTGCTCCTAGTATGGGTTGGGCAGCTGGGGGTTGTTACGGCCTGATCGGAGCCATACGCTTTAAGCAAGGTATGGATGTCCTCCGGTATCGCCGCAACTTAAAACGTCTGCCAGTCTATGAAATGACCAGCAGTCAAATACCTGTCAGTAATAAATTTTTATTTATGGGTAAAGGATTTGAATGGACCCGCATTCATACCCAACGACTCATGGATGCCCAAGACCCACAGGCAGCACACTTTGTTGAGCCTTCAAAGCTATTTCGTACAGCCCGATCTCTAGAGAAGAAACTCGAAGGAACGACATCAATCCTGTCATTTATCCCGAAACTGACGCAGCTTGATTCACCTTGGAATCCTGTCCGTCCATTGCCACCCGTGGGTGGTTCGGCATTCATTCACGGAGTTGAACCAAACGAAAAAGATGCCTACACACCTCTTTCTGAGCGAGTTGGACACACGCTTGTCGTTGGTACAACACGAGTAGGAAAAACTCGGCTTGCAGAGGTTTACGTGACACAGGACATCCACCGGGGTGACGTAACAATTATGTTTGACCCCAAGGGTGATGCAGACCTTTTGAAACGGATGTACATGGAATGCAAGCGTGCAGGCCGCCAAAAAGAATTTTATGTGTTTCACTTGGGCTATCCAGAAATTTCGGCTCGATACAACGCCATTGGTCGCTTTGGGCGTATTTCAGAAGTCGCTGGACGGGTTTCAGGTCAACTGTCTGGAGAGGGCAACTCAGCGGCATTCCGCGAGTTTGCGTGGCGGTTTGTAAACATTATTGCAAAAGCACTAAACGAACTCGGACACCGGCCCGACTACATTCAAATTGCACGACACGTTGTAAACATTGATGAGCTATTCATTGAATACGCCCATATCGCTTTTGAACGAGCAGGTCATAAAAATGCCTGGGAAATTATTGTAGAAATAGAAAACAAACTGAACGACAAAAACATCCCCAGAAATATGCAAGGTCGTGATAAGCGAGTAGTAGCAGTTGAGCAGTACATTGCGCAAACAGGCTTTTACGATCCGGTGATGGATGGACTGCGTTCAGCGGTACGGTATGACCGGACATATTTTGACAAAATTGTAGCCTCGCTTTTACCGCTTCTTGAAAAACTGACAACAGGTAAAACAGCAGAGCTTCTGGCTCCCGACTATCTCGATATGACAGATCCACGCCCAATTTTTGACTGGATGCAAATCATCCGTAAACGGGGTGTGGTTTATGTGGGGTTGGATGCAATGTCGGACTCAACGGTTGCATCAGCCGTTGGTAACTCAATGTTTGCTGACCTTGTGTCAGTTGCTGGGCACATTTACAAGCACGGTATTGACGAAGGTGTACCTGGTGGATCTGGCCAAGACAAGATTCCGATCAACTTGCATGCAGATGAATTTAACGAACTCATGGGTGATGAGTTTATCCCTCTAATCAATAAAGGCGGTGGTGCCGGTATGCAGGTGACCGCTTACACTCAGACCATCAGTGACATCGAGGCACGAATTGGTAATGCGGCCAAGGCTGGTCAAGTAGTCGGTAACTTCAACACGCTGCAGATGCTACGTGTGCGTGAGACCAAAACCGCCGAACTGCTAACTAAACAGCTACAGAAAGTGAACGTGCTGACCAACACCTTGGTATCAGGTGCAACCGATTCTTCAGACCCAGACAGTGCCACAGACTTCACTTCAAGCTCACAAGACAGGGTCAGTGCCACCAGCATGCCACTGTTAGAGCCAGCCCATATCGTAAAGCTACCTAAAGGTCAGATGTTCTCACTGCAGGAGGGTGGCCAGCTTTGGAAAGTGCGTATGCCGCTACCAAAACCTGATCCAGACGAAAATCTGCCGGACAACCTGCAGGAATTAGCAATGCAGATGCGAAAAGATTATAACGAAAATGCAGGAGCATGGTGGAGCAGCAGCAGTGCAACCACAGCCACATCATTGGCTGGCCTAAACGGCCTCACTGGCTTCGAGTCATTAGGCGATGCATTTCACACTCTATCTAGGGATGGTACTGATTTCGAAAGTACTGATGATCATTACGACTATGATAGTGATGATGACACTGATGACCATGTTGACATGGATGATGGTGATTACTGATGGCTGAACAAAAAACCCAACAGCAGCCCCAAGAACCGAAAACCTTCGTCGGTAAAGCCTGGAGAATGATGTGGAAAGTGATCGGACTGCTACTTATTTCTCTCGTGATATCTTTGCTTATTGAATACGTTGGTATCGCCCTATGGTGGCCAGATGAGGGCTGGAAACATAGCAAAGACATGCTTGATACAGAACTAAGCTGGCTGGATGATGGTTTCAAACAGTCACTAATTCTAAGTTCCCCAGGTGCAACCATTGGCGTTATTCTTGACACCATATTTGATTGGTTGTTTGTCAAAACTGGCTTAGCCGATCTGTCTCGAAACGCACCGGCCATGGCAGCAAATAACGGTACAGCTGCTTACGTGGCCACTGCTTACCTTATTGCTGAGGACTACATCTTAGCAACGATGTTTGTCATCATGACCTTTATGATTCGATTGTCGATTCTAGTGCTTTCAATTCCTCTGTTTATTCTCAGCATTATGACGGCGTCAGTAGATGGACTAATGCGAAGAGATATCCGTAAGTTTGGAGCTGGGCGTGAAAGCAGCTTCATTTATCACCGAGCAAAAATGATGATCGTTCCGTTAATCTTTGCTCCTTGGGTGCTTTATCTAGCCGCCCCGATTTCCATACATCCTCAGTTAATCCTAATTCCTTGTGCGATTTCGCTTGGCGTGGCCATCGTCGTAACAATTGCCACGTTCAAGAAGTATCTCTAAGAACCACACAAGCAGAGCCAATTTTGACTGCAATTTAATCCGCTGCCACGAGTATCGGGTTTTTGCATTCTTTTTTTTTGAACCGCATAAAGTAGGTATCCATAACAGCACACGTGCGGAGCGACTGATATGGATACTTGTTTTCATTTTTCACGATTTAAAAAAATCACATTCACATTGGTCCTTAGCGGCCTGTTGTCCACACAAGCAATAGCCAGTGAGGTTTTTGAGCGTGAGCAACTTTCTCTCATTCTGAAGCAAGTAAAAAATGCACAGCGGATCACTGTTGCTGCACACGAAAAAATCACACCTACAGAAACTGAGCGCTTCTGGTTCGACTATGAAAGCCTGGAGCGTGATCTCAAAAAAATCCAGCTTGGCATTGAACATTACATGACGCCCAACCGCGCCCAGCCTCGGGAACTGCACGGAGAGCTGGCGAGTTCATACACTCGTGACAGGCGTGAACTCAACACTACTGCCTCAGAGAGCTCGAAATGAGCCTCACAGCAGAGCAACAAGCGGCATTCACAACTGCCGCCGGTGGAGCCGGGTCAGCAATGTTCTACGAACTGTTCTCCCTATTTTTAATGGCGCTCGCGTTGTTATGGGCTGCCTGGCTATTAATCAACACTTATCAAGCCTGGGTAAAGAGGAGGATTACTTTCGGCGATGCAGGGGGGGTTTATATACGAGCGACTCTTTTAATCATGATCCTAATTGCATTTTTTGCAAGATTTGCAACATAAAACTTACATAAATTGGAGAAAAATCAAATGCTAAAAATATTACAGAAAGTTAAAGCCACTGCAGGCAATACATTACTCATGTTGTTCTGCAGCATCGCTACAGCGCCTGTCTTTGCCAATGGAGGAAGCTTTGGTGGCGTTGACGCGAAAGAATTTTTGAAGGATGCAAAAGGGACTGCTGGTCAGGGTTTCAACTTCGCAGGATTGGTGGTGGCAGCATTAGGCTTTCTGGGTGTTGCCTACTATGCCATCGCGGTATTTAGCGAAGTGCAGAAAGGCAAGAAAACTTGGACAGATTTCGGTGCGGTAGCACTGGTCGGTGCAATCATGCTCGTTGTTGTTTTCTGGATGCTCGGAAAAATGGGCGGCATTAGCGCCCTGACTGGTATCAACGCCCAATAATTAACCCTTTACTAGATCAAATATGAAGCAAGGAGCGAAGTATGTCATCACTTGAAAAAGCCCCGGACGGCACTGTGCTATTTCTGCCGGGCCGCCTTGACCGAGATCCAACTGTCTTTAGAGGTATGACCTCGGATGAACTGTTTCTTGTAGGGGGAACAGGAGCAGCTATGGGCCTACCCTTAGGATTATTTCTAATGGCTTTGACCGGTGAGACTACTGCGCTACTCGCTTCAATTTTACTCATTGGACCCGGCATTGCGATTGTGTTCGGAGGTGGAATGATTCGCCGACTTAAACGCGGCAAGCCAAACACATGGATCTACCGTGTAGTCCAGTACCAGATGGCCAAAAAAGGATTCCCGATGGGGCAAGGAGCAGAGTTAATTTTACGTTCTGGACCTTGGTCAATTCGACGAGATGAGAAACATATTCAACGTAAATCAAACAATTCCAGTTTGGAGAGATAACTGTGAGCCGGTTTAAAAATACGATTGATCAGCAAAAAGCTCATATCAATACATTGCGAGGAGCCATTGTGGGGATTGCAATTGTTGCCGGTGCTTTTTTCTATGGCTGGAAAACAGCTCCTGACAATTTGACAGTGCATGTTCCACCCGACTTACGCTCGGGCTCAACTCGCTTGTGGTGGGATGTTCCGCCTGAAAGCGTCTATGGCTTTGGACTATATGTGTATCAACAACTTAATCGCTGGCCCAATGACGGCAATATTGATTATGAAAAAAATATTGAGCGAATGAGGCATCTGTTAACGGATTCCTGTCGCGCCGAATTACAGGATGACGTTAAAAAGCGTCGAACAGCCGGCGAGTTGCGGAACAGAGTTCGTGGAATATACGAACTAATAGGACGTGGATTTATTGATAACCCTGAATACCGAGTCATCCAGGACTCAAGAAACTCATGGATTGTAAATTTGGATCTTAACGCTGATGAGTATTTTTTGAACGAGCCCGTAAAACGTAGCGCATCACGCTACCCGCTTCGGGTTCTGCGCCATGACGTTGATCCAAAGCAGAACCCTTACGGCCTCGCTCTGGATTGTTTTGCAGGTCAAATTCAACGACTGGAAATTGAAGGTGAAGGTGCTCTATGAAGTCTAGTTTAAAACGAATTATGGCTGTAGGGCTGCTACTGAGCTGCGCACCAGCCTTTGCTATTGAGCTGATCCAATGGGAACGTCTGCCAATCCCTGTACCGTTGGTTAAAGACCAAGAACGGGTTATTTTTCTTGATAAAAATGTCCGAGTGGGTGTGTCTAGCCAGCTTACTGGCCAGTTACGCGTCCAGTCAGCATCAGGAGCCCTGTATCTACTAGCAACTGACGAAATTGAACCATCACGACTGCAGGTTCAGGATGTTGAAACAGGTGAGCTAATCCTGCTGGATATTGGCACAGTACCGGCAACGGATAAGCCTCTTGAGCCAATGCGGATTCTATACGATGGGGATGTTCAATATCAGCGCAGCACTGAATCAAAGGAGCAGCTCGCTAAAGTACAAAATAAAGCATTAAGCATTCCCGCACCTGTTGCGCTTACTCGCTATGCAGCACAAATGCTATATGCGCCAATGCGCACAGTTGAACCCGTTGCGGGACTCAGGCAAGTGCCTGTCAAAGTTTCAGGAAACTTACCTGTTTTACCCATGCTACCCATCAAAGCGGAAGCAGTCGCGGCTTTTAAACTGGGCAGTTACACCCTTACAGCGGTGCGTATCCAGCATCAACGCGCAGGTAAAGTTGAACTGGATCCTAGAGACGTGCAAGCCAATCTGTATTCAGTGGCTTTTCAGCACGCTTGGCTAGGCTCACTTGGCACCCCTGAAGACACGACTATTGCCTATATGATCACCCGCCATGGGGGGTTAGAAAAATTCTTACCTCTGGCTTTGATGGCACCTGAATCTACCCAGGAGCTAAGCCATGAAAAGTAATGTTTTATTCAAGTTTGTGGTGCCCGCCCTGATCATAGGCGTTTTGATCATCATATTTGCTCAACCCCGCCAACCTTCAGACTCACAGCGCGCTGCAGCAGAGTTGATGCTCACTCAAGAAGAAGCGCGTGAACTTGGCATTGAGGGCGACACTCCTGCGGATACCCTGCGTACCCTGGTCGGTGAGTTACGCCACATGCGTACTCAAATCAAATCAGCTAACGATAAAAATGATCAATTATCTGATACCAATCGTGATCTTGAAGAACGCAGCCGTGAATGGGAAAAGCGCATGGAGCAGACTCTCGCTCGTGCCAACAGTGAAAGCGATGCTGTTAAAGCAGAAGCCCAGCAACTCACAAGCCAAATGATGCAGATGATGTCTGAGCTTGAAAACAAAGTTTCCAACGGAAGCATGTCCGATTTTCCAATTGGTCTAGGACTGGAACAGGAAGAAAGCAAGAACGCAGCTGAGATTATTTGGATAGATCCGAGTGATGGACTTGAAACTGATACCCGAGGTGGAGTCAAGGACAGTCCTTTCGCTTTTCCATCTTCTTTCAAGAACCCTCTCGATGGTTCAGTCCTGGACAAACAGCAGCAAGCTGCAAAGAGCTCACTAGGCTCTCCTGACGACAGTAAAGAGGCCAAGAACCGTAACGATAACGTGGATCCAGTCTTCACAATTGCTGAAAACTCAACTTTGCTTGGCTCGATCAGCATGACTGCACTTATTGGCCGTGTACCCGTTGACGGTACGGTGAATGACCCCTACCCCTTCAAGGTTCTGCTGGGCAAGGATAACTTAGCTGCCAACGGTATTGAGTTACCAGAAATTAGCGGTGCTGTGATGTCAGGCACAGCTCAAGGTGACTGGACTCTTTCCTGTGTTCGCGGTCAGGTAGAAACCATCACCTTTATTTTTGAAGACGGCACCATCCGCACCCTTCCGGAGCCTGAAAAAATACAGCGTAACCGCAGTTCATCAGGTAGCCAGAACCGTAACAGCATTACAGGTGGTATTGGCTACATCAGTGACCCCTTTGGTATTCCGTGCATTGCAGGGGACCGCAAGTCCAATGCCAAGGAATACATCACCAATAACAGCCTGATCACAGCAGCAGGTGCTGCAATCGCCCGCATCTTCTCCAGTGATGGTAACAACGTACAGGTTTCTGCCGGTGGCACCACAATCACTGACAACGATCAGGCATTCAATGCGATTTTGCAAAGAGGTGTCGGCGATATTCAGGATTGGGTAGGAAAAATGTACGGCCAGGCATTTGCTGCTGTTTATGTGCCTCCCCACCAAGAGGTCGCTGTACATATTGACCGTGAAATCACTCTCGATTACGAAAATTTTGGACGCAAGGTTAAACACAATGAAGAACACGATGAAATCATTTGGCTTGATTAGTTTAATTGCCGCTGCCGTCCTAGTGTCGGGGTGCAGCACAAACAAAGAAAAAACCTTTCCGCACGGCGAAACGACAATGCATGACATTTGGCGTAACGCCGGTGGTGGTGGCATGCAGCAAGACCTAATGGATGCACGTAGCGTTTTGCGACGCTCGATTGATGATTCTCATATCACCAATCAACAAGCCTACACTCGAACGGCTGCTAATGAAATTTATAGCCAATTCAAACGACTGCCTAACCCAGATCTCGTTATGTACGTCTATCCGCACCTAGCTGGCTCTGAAGGTGCTCCAGTACCCGGTTATTCAACTGTTTTCCCACTATACAACAAAGTGCAGTACGCCATGCCTGGCGAGCGACTGGAGGACTATTGATGCTAACTCTGTTTAAGCGCAATACAACCGCCGATATTAAGCTTTCTGGTGAGCCTACTAGAGCAACTATTGCTGACGAGCAAAAGCTGTATGACGACAAGCACCCAGGCTTTCCCCAATACCTTCCTTGGGTGGAGTACCTGTCTGATCATAAGTGCTTTTTGCTAGAAGATGGCCGCAGTGTTGGTGCTGTTTTTGAATTACGCCCAATAGGAACCGAAGGTCGAATGCCTGACTGGCTTCAATCTGTCCGAGACATGATTGAAGATGCTCTGCAGGATTCATTTAAAGAGGTTGAAGACAGTCCCTGGGTGATTCAACTATTCTGCCAGGACGTTGACTCAACAGCTGAATATATGGGCAACTTGGAGCAATACATTAAATCTCGTGATGCCCGCAAGGAAGACAGTGATAAAGCCCACGGCACACATTTCACAGATCATTATCTGGAGCTTATGGAGCATCATCTGGTAGCTATTTCAAAACCAGGTGGGCTGTTCCTTGATGAACGCGTTACAAAACTACCGTGGCGTGGAAAAAGTCGACAAGTTTATCTATGCCTGTACCGCTGGATTCCAGAGCGTGAGAGCAATTCTTCCTTCGTTGTTGAACCTACTGCTCAGCTAGAGCAGGTTTGTGAGCGGCTTACAGGCGCATTGGCCGGTGCAGGCGTGCCGTCCAAGCGTCTGGATGGTGAAGGTTTTTATAACTGGCTCATGCCATTTTTCAACCCAAAACCCAAAGGCTTTGAGCACCCAGCTGACTTTTATAAAGCTGCCCCATACAAACAAACAGCTGACGAAAGCGCTGATACAGGCTTACTTGAACTGCCGTTCGATCACGATTTTGCCGAACAACTATTTAATAGCGAGCCTATCAGTGATCACGAAAAGGGGTACTGGTACTTCGACGGCCTCCCCCATCGTGTAATGGTGGTAGACCGTATCCGCAAGCCACCCATTATTGGGCAGGTTGCAGGAGAAATCGCAACCGGTGATGGCTATAACGCTCTGTTTGACCAGCTCCCTGAGCACACAATGATGTCGCTCACCATGCTGTTAACTCCACAAGACATATTGGAAGATCGACTAAATCGACTCGCAAAAAAAGCCATTGGTGAGAACCTAGAGTCTGAGCAAGTCCAGGATGACATCAACTCAGCTAAAGACATGATGGGCAGCAAACACCGGCTGTACCAAGGCTCTATTGCATTTTATATGCGAGCTGACTCTGAAAAAGAGCTAGAAGACAATTCGGTGTTACTGCTAAACAAATTATTGGGGGCGGGGCTACAACCAGTAGAGCCTGCAGATGAAATTGCACCCTGTAATTCATACATCCGCTGGTTACCCATGGTTTTCAAGCCACAGTTAGATAAAAAACTGTGGTACAGCAAGCTCATGTTTGCACAGCACTTCACCAATTTAGCCCCGTTCTGGGGACGCACCACAGGAACCGGCAACCCTGGCATCACTTTTTTTAACCGAGGTGGTGCGCCAGTAACATTTGACCCGCTCAGTCGACTTGACCGTTCGATGAATGCACATGCGCTTATTTTCGGGCCAACAGGCTCAGGTAAGTCGGCGTCGCTGGTCTCTCTCATGGCTCAGTTGATGGCTGTGTATCGTCCCCGGTTATTTGTCGTTGAAGCCGGTAACTCATTTGGGCTACTAGCAGATTTTTTCAAACTGATGGGCCTCTCAGTGAACAAAGTTTCACTCAAGCCTGGCTCTCCAGTGACGCTGGCACCATTTGCTGATGCACGACTGCTCTGTGAGCCTGAACATCAGAAAAACATTGATGTAAACGAAGAGCCGGAAGAAACCGATGAAGAACGCGACATCTTAGGCGAGCTGGCCATCACGGCTAAACTGATGATCACCGGTGGAGAGCTACGTGAAATAGAACGCTTGAACCGAGCAGATGAAAGCACGATTCGAGCATGTATTTTAGAAGCGGCCCAAAGGTGCACGAAAGAACAAAGGCCTGTTCTGACAGAGGATGTGATTGCGGCGTTTGAGCGTAGAGCTGATGCCGAAGAAGGTGATTTGCGTACCCGATACAGAGACATGGCCTCTGCAATGCGCCTTTTCACTCAAGGTTTTGATGGAGAAATGTTCAACCGTGCAGGATCCAGTTGGCCTGAAGCTGATGTCACCATTGTTGACCTAGCCACTTTTGCACGTGAGGGATACGAAGCACAAATGGCGATCAGCTACATAACGCTGATGAACACGGTCAACAATATTGCCGAACGCGACCAGTACACGGGTCGTGACATCGTGATGATCACGGACGAGGGTCACATGATCACCAAGAACCCGCTGGTTGCGCCTTATGCTGTAAAGATCACAAAAATGTGGCGTAAGTTACGCGCTTGGTTCTGGCTCGCGACTCAAAACTTGGCCGACTTCCCAGGCTCTGCAGAAACAATGCTCAATATGATTGAGTGGTGGATCTGTCTGGTAATGCCTAAGCAAGAGATCAACGATATTGCTCGATTTAAAGAGCTAACTCCCGCACAGGAAGCCCTGCTGCTATCTGCTAACAAAGAGCCCCAAAAGTACACCGAAGGAGTCGTTTTATCTCGCAACCAAGACTTTCTTTTTCGTGCTGTTCCACCTTCGCTTTTCCTAGCTTTAGCGATGACTGAAGGTGAGGAGAAACGTGAACGAATGATCTTAATGGAAGAACACAACTGTTCAGAGCTTGAGGCCGCATTCCACGTTGCCGAACAAATTGACCGAGCACGTGGAATCCAACCGATGCCATGGAAACATCTGTTTTCTAGCCAAACTGACGCCGCCTGTAAAGAAGTTGACGTAGAAGAAGGACTGGAAGATGCCTGCACAGATTGAGTTCAACGTACCGCTAACGCCGGTACTGATTGCTTCACTGCAAGAAGTGAGGCGTCTGCAGCAATCTCCAAATCCTATGGACTTGGAAGCTCTAGAGCTGCTCCTAGAGGTTATCAACCCAATGCTGAAAAAGCCTTGCTCAGACAAAGAAAGGTCTTGCTATGAGCATTCGTAATTTAATGTGCAACGTTTTGACATGTGTGGCCATGCTCATTGGCACATTTGCATACGCCGCCGATAAGCCAGACATGCAGGTGCTGTTGTTTACCGACCGGTCCAATGAGTTTACGGATGACGGAGGGTATCCGGTTATTTACTTAGATGAGGTGCTCCGAATTGAAGAAGAGCTAACACAAGCAATTAGCCACTTTGATCTTTCAGAAAACATGAAATCTGAAGATTTTGAGGCCGTTAGAAATCAGCTGAGTCGAGTCATGGACGAGCAAGCGCTTCTGGATGCCTATGCAGGTCTGTCACTTGCATGGAGTCTCAATGTTACGCATATCCCCGCTATCGTAACTCGCCTTCAGGGTGAGAGATCTCTAGTGAGTTACGGTGAATATGATGTTCCGCACTCGCTGGTGAGGATAAGAAATTGAACACTATAAAGAAATCTTTTCTCAGAGCATTCTGCAGTTTGCTGGTGTTTGCCAGCGCTGCAATAACGAGTACTGCATTTTCAACACCTGCCCATGCCGTTAACACCGCACAAATAGTCGCAGCCACAGCCAACACTCAATGTATGGAGTGGAGTGTTGTTGGGGTTTGTTTCTGGCTGAAGTGCTACCCATGTAAAGTCAGAACCAGCATGAAGGTCAAGCACTACATTCCAGAAGTGGTGGTTTCCAGCTATGCCAATACTGGAGCAAACCCTTGGTCTGAGATGTCATCTCTAGGCAGTGCAAAGCCTGGAGCAGAGGGTGGTGGCAACTTAATCACCCCGAATAACAAACGTGACAACCTTCCTAGATTCAAAAATGCTGACGTTATCGGACACCCTGCTGATTATGTCCTCAGCAACATGGGCGATTACATCTGCGACAGCGCAACGACTGGCTTCAGGCCGTATTACCTTTCCACTTTGGATGTGCCGGGATGGCGTTGGGGCGTAACAGAGATGCTGTACCCACAATCTATTATTCCTGGTCGGCGAGAAATCCAGAAAGGAATGAATGGCTGGGGTTCTGTGTACCCTCGACAAGGCTTTTTAGTTCAAGGGGATGACGGAAAAGCCGGTGCTGTGATGGCTCAGCGAGCAGCAGACTTTGTTGTCCGAACAGGTCAACCCCACGTGTACAAGAGCATTCACGCACGTCGAAAAGAAAGCCGTGGCTGGTGGCCGCCAGGCTCTTATGAGGACCCTCTCATTGAGGGCAGCATGAAAACCCACAAATGGCAGCAACTACACCCTTCTGTCTCAAACAGTTGCGAAGTTTGGCCTACCACCGGTCTCGTAGAGCAAGACGAACAAGGTGGCTATGCCTATGCGCTTTGGCGGCCTTACCGCTGCTGTGAGCCTAAAGGGACTTTTTTATATTCAATTGGCCAGTAAGGACACACAATGAACATAAAGACACCACACACAACACTAAAATTATTGGCTATTGCTGTGCTTCTGGCAACGAGCACATCATCTCATGCGTTTGATATTCGTGAACGACCCTACGAAAAAGTATCAGGTACAGCCGTAAACGACAAACTGAGTTATGAGCTGGGAGGGGGTGCTGCTTATGGGGCAGCAAGCACACGTATAGTCCCACCAGGCATTGGGTTCGGTATTCAGTGGAAAGCTGACATGATGTGCGGAAACATGGATCTACAATCGACTATTAAAAACCAGTTGAATGGCTCGACTGACGGATTTAAAAGTATTATGGGTGGTATTGTTGAATCAGCAACTGGCGCGATCATGAGTCTGCCAGCAATGCTGATTCAACGCTCTAATCCTGGGTTGTATGAGTTGCTCAGCAACGGTGTTTTACAGGCCCGAGTCGATTTCGATAGATCCAAGATGTCATGTCAAGCAATCCTGGATCAAGCAGGCTCATACCTTGATGGCGGACCAAGCGTTGCTTCACTCGCGAAAGCTGAAGCTATGAAATCAGCTATACGAGCAACTGATGGCGACAGTGTTGCCGCAGAGAAAAAAGCTGAGGCAGACGGTACCGAAAACGGTATTGAGTGGATGGGTGAAAAGCGTGGTGGCGCTGGACAAAAACCGATTGCCTTCACTGAGGACATAACCCGCCGTGCCTACAACACAACTGTAGGTCGTACTTCAAACACGAACGCCATGGTAACTGCAGCTCAATGTAACGGTGCTGCAATTTGTACTTTGTGGAGTTCACCTCAAATAGCAGCGGAGTTTGCGAAAAAAGTTGTTGGAGAAACTGAGCTTGCAACGTGCCAAGATGGGTGTGACCCATCAGTAGTTAAACCGGGCACTGGACTGCTCCACTTGGCAGATGAGGTGTATGAGGAAAAAGCCGAAATAATGCTCAAGCTGTTGGACAAAACCCAAAAAATATCGGAAGAGGAGCTGCGTAAACTATCAACACCAATGCTGCCAGTATCCCGTAGTGTGATTGAAGCTCTACGCGATGACCCTGACGGTCAAGTGCTGTCTCAGCGACTGCTTTCTGAGATTTCACTGGCTGACATCATCTGGAAAGGCATGCAGCTCATGCGGCTTCTGATGACAGGTGCGCAAAACCCTGATGTTCAGAAAGTAGCCGAAGCGAAACAGCACGTATCAGACAAAGTTGCCAACCTGCAGGCCGAAATTGATTCCATGAAGATGGAAATGGATATGCGTCGTGATCTAGCCAGCAACACTGCTACCGCTGCGCTTAATCGCGCCGCTGCGGCACGTGCTCAGTCTGGGTTTGTGCTCGAAGCGGATGCATCACCTGATCGGATCCAGCAAGCAGAAAAGGGACAGGAGGCAACGCAGTGATCAAGTTTGTCAAAAGACATTTACTAATTTTCGCAATATTTTTGACCTTTATTGTTACAGCTCTGCTTTACACGATCCAACTGTTGCTCAATGGGGGGGACCCTGTTGCTGTGCTTCAGCGAAATGCTGAGTTAGCCAATCATTGGCTAGCTTGGCGGGTAGTACTGTATTTAGGTGTAGCAGCCTTCTACGTTTATCTTGTCCGTCGACACAGTGCTCAGGGTAATGCTGAGCACGTTGCCTATCTAAGAAAAATCCGGAACTACGGCCTCCTGATTGTGCTGGCAAACGAAATTTCAAACTATATCGGCTATTTCGAGGGATAAGTCATGGGAATGACGACATTCAGCTATTTTGAGTATTACCTAACAATGCTGGGCTGGGCTATTAGTAACAGCATTTGGAATGCGCTCACTGCCAGTGGTGTTGCGCTTGTACCCATCATTATTCTTTTTCTTCAGTCAATGCTAGAGGCTCGACAAAAAGGGGGTGTGGACGTTGAGGCTGTAACTAAAGGCGTTGAAACCCGGATGTGGCAGATTTACGTGGTCATATTGTTTGCATGTATTCCTTGGCCAGCTTTGAGCTTGGGGGAAATCAAGGTGGACACAACGACCTCATGTGGTGTTACGCAAATGGAGCACGACAAAACACAATGGGGCGGTGAGTTTTCTACTATTGGCAACCTCAAACCTAACGTGCCTGTTTGGTTTAACTTGATTCATTTAATATCGAAATCAATCACTGGGACAGCAATCGCCTCTATCCCATGCAATGGCGATATTCGTTCAACCATGTTCGAGATTGATAATCAGCGAATCGCTGATCCAAACCTCATCGAGGAAGTCGCTCAATTTACAAACGAATGCTATGCCCAAGCCCGTGTCAAACTATTCCGAGACAAGAATGTGACAGAAAGTTGGACCGACGCAAGCGGACTGATTACGAAGTGGGAGGCAGGTTGGATTGGTTCCAAAGTATTTATGGACACCGGTGGCTACTATGACAGCATGCGCGCCCTCTCTCCCCAGCGTCTGTTTCCTTGGGATGCGAATAGAGATGAGGGTTTGGCTCCTGGCCGCGATGGGGGCGGTTACCCAATCTGTAAAAACTGGTGGCTGGACTCAAAGAATGGATTACGTACTCGCTTAGCTGCTCAAATCGAGCCTGACTTGCTCGAAAAAGCATCAGGCTTATTTCGCTGGGGAGAAAACAGCACAGATAGCATGATCCGTAACCTGGTAAGCCCTAGCTCTATGGAACGCTCAAAAGAAATGGGCAATCCTTTTTACAATATGGGTCCCAGCACCGAGACTGGCCTAGCGGGCATGTACGACTATGTTCGTGAATTGATTAACAATACATCCACTACCCTAAAAACGGGGCCGCTTGGCAGCGAGCGAGATAAGGCTGAAGCACAAGTGCAGGCCATGCGATCAGCATTACCGATGTTTCAGGCAATAGCCTACATGGTGCTGGTCATTTCTATACCTATTGTCCTGGTGCTGAGTGGGTATTCGTTTGGAGCATTGTTCCAGCTGTCATTCGGGATGTTCACTATTCACTTCCTAACGTTTTTCTGGGAACTGTCGCGCTGGTTAGATTCTAAAGTGCTGGCGGGGCTGTACATGAACCAAGGTTTTGGTGCTGTTGCAACACGAATGATGCCCTGGACAGATCATGGCGCGGCGTACTGGGTGTCGGACTTTGTGTTGTGGGGTTCACTGGTTGCTATGCCAGCTTTATTTGTAGTAATGATGGGCTGGGCTGGCATGAAAACGACTGGATTCTTACTTGCTGGATTTTCTGCAGGCGGAGCTGTAGGCGGAGCTGCAGGAAGCATTGGTGCACAGGGTGGCGCAGCGGCAGGTATCGGCAAGCAAATTGGCGGGGCTGCTAATAAAGCAGGTGGAGCTGCAATGAGGGCTGGTGCTCGTGCAGCCAGTAATCATCCAAAAGTAAGAGCGGCTAGAGCAGCAGCGACTACGGCACGCAATCTTCGTTATTAAGGAGGGCTAGAGCGAAAAAAGCCTGCGATTACGCAGGCTTTTCTGTTAAGAGTCACAAGCAAAGTGACAATCTAAAAATCTCAAAAACGGTCATTAGTATCGCCTAAGTGCATATAGTATTCCCATCTAGCCAAAGCCTCTTGTCTACCTTCTTCGCGAAGCTCATCCGCCAACTGATCGGCCTTGCTTTGCCCTGAATTTGTAAGCATGGAGTAAATAACCGCAACAAAAAACACTAGGCCGGCCAACATCAATCCAAGGCTAATCAAAACACCCCAGGTCAGTACGCTGACCAAAAACCGAGGCAGCTTTAAGGCAGTGAACACTCCACTCACCTTCTGCTTGGTGGTTCGAGCGACACCAAGCATCATCTGCCCGTATCCCGCATTTTGAGCTTCAAATATACGTTCCATTGTAGCGCCTCCAACCTTCAAAAAATATGCAGAAAAAACCTAATATGCCACAAATTTAATATACACCCTCGCTAGGGTCAACCGCTTTCATCTCAATTTTGCAAACCGCCTTGCTGGATCGTACAGAGGCCTGAGTCCTTGGCTATCTGAGACATTCCACGTGCTTTGGCCACATAACCAGTGGCACGGACCAGCTCATCAGTATCGCCTTCGGACAATACTTGGCTGAGATACTCGACAATATCCTCATCGGTTTGTAGGTAGTCGGCTACATCAAAAGGCTGAACGCCAAGCTCTTTCAATATTTTCGGGTTAACATTGATTGTTTGCATTCTGAGCCTCCCCTCTTCACGCAACTCACCCCGTATCGGTGCAGTGACAATCACGGCATCTGTTGCGCTGCGTGTTTCACTCGCAAAATCTCAACGGTACGGGATTCATCGAGCACCCGGTAAAAAATGATGTAGTTCTTGTGTGCCACCAACTCCCTCAACCAGTCGGGCAAGCCAGGGCGACCCGAGCGGCCCGTGCTGGGGAACTCTGCAAGCTGCTTTGTCTTATCACGCAGCTCCTTACCAAATTTCTTGGCATTGGCTGGACTGTCCTGGGCGATATAGTCAATGATGTTGTCTAAATCGGCTTCAGCAATGGGTCGCCAGATAACGCTGTAAGGTTTTTCTGATTTCACCATAAGTTACTCGTCTGCCGCCATGTGGCGTGCAATACGGGCGTCCATCCGAGTCATGACCTCGTCATGCGGGATGCTTGAACGTGGATCATCAATAGCTTCTTGGATCTCGACTGCCAGCCACTGATTATAAGCTGCGGCTTCGTGCGCTTCGCGCATGGCGTCCGCACGGTTCTGCCTACTTCGGCTCATGTCCTTCTGATCGGGGTTCCAGTCGGTGGCGTCAATCTGGATAACGTCAATACCGACGTCGCGCAACACAATCAGTGCCGAAGTGGGGTTGCCAAAGCGACGCGGTTCGGTAGTCCGCGCTTTCACTAGCATGGCGTCTTGACCGCTGCGCGTAGCGATTTCAACAAAGAAGCCTCCACCCTGCCCTTTCAGAGTTACACCTATCACGCCACCAGCTCCGACCGTTGCACGTAGCTGCTCTACTGTCATGCTTTGCATGATGCACCTCTTTTATCAGCAAGCGTTAATATTAGACTTTATTGTGCACAACTGATAGAACATGAGCAACACTTTTAGTATCCGAATACGGTCGCTTTACGGTTTTTCAGGATAGCTAAAGAGTTGCCAAGAGGTAGGGAAAGGCAGGCAATGCGATCAGCACTGCCGTTGTTTAAGACGCTAGGATGAAAAAAGCCTGCATAATTCGCAGGCTTTTTATCGTATTACTTACCGGAGCTTCCCATCAGCAACGTCCTTAGCTCCCTCAAACAAATCATTACGCCAGCTCGCGGCCTGTGTTCGCTCAAATGCTGAGTCATGTGTCATCTTGATTGATGTTCGATTTGCCCCTTCTTTGTTCAGGCTAATCCACAAAATGTCGCGCGGAGTGTTTTTCCCAATATCTCCTGCCATCCGGTAAAAAGCCCCAGGAGTGGCCTGGATACGCGCATCCGAAAATCCATAGTAGGATTTCATTCTTGCTGCAACAGTATCAACATCAACGTCTACAAAAAAAGTCTTTGATACGCTGTTAGGAGTTACCCGCCCACCATACACAACCCGATTCACATCGTAGGCGGCATCACTGATCTTTTGGTTCAATGCTGCAAAGTCCTCAGTTGCACAGCCTGATAGCAATACAACAGAGCAGACAGCTGCTAAATAAACTTTCTTCACTTGTTAAATTCCTTGATATCCAATAATCCAACTGGTGTTTAATCCTCGGACTAATCATGCCCTAGTGCTGACTGAGCAATTTCCAACTTATATGTCCCTGTAAACTTTAGCGAATACAACAACATAATTCTATATGTCCATATTTTACTGGTGTCATTTTGGGTGCATCAGCAGAACATCTCTACGATTCTGTATCTCAGTGTTTGGTGATTATTACTCTAGCAACCTGGAGATGGCACAACCATCTGAAAGCCGAAACTCAGCACTACCTATTAAATTGGACACAGTGGCCAGCCTGTTTTATGATTTGGCTATGTTTCGTTGGTCGTTGACTGACAACATGCCCAAAGCCCTGTACAGCACGTGAATGGGCGCTCACTACATTAGTATGAGTTGCTGTTAAAACTTACCTACCCTTGGCGGAGAAATCACTCTCCGTCAGGAGCTGTGTTTCTCCGCTTTTTTATTTGGAGAAACACCATGTCTCAGAAAAAAACCAACACCCAAACCACTCCAGCCACTTTGACTGCTTTTCTTACGAGCCCTGAAATGATTCAGCTGGTAAGGGATGTGGCAGTCGTGAGTAAAGCAGAAGGCGCTAAGCTTCGTGCTACCACCAGCGCTCGCCTGTCACCTCGATTGACTCAGTGCAAGACTGCTCTAGGCTCTGCCAAAGCAGAAGGCTCTAAACTTCGTAGCATTACTGTTACTCACCTGCACTCTGGGCTGACTCGATGCAAAGCTTTGCTGACCTCTGCTAAGGCAACAGTTACACAGCTTCAGCAGCAGCCTGCTGTATCACCAACAGTTAATTACGATACTCCCACAATCATGCGCAAGCTGGGCACAGCACAGTTTGAAGCATGGCAGCATCTAAACGGTGTTACTGAAACACCCGATACAAACATCCACGTCCAGGCTTACAACATGGACCTTTGCTAAGGCTAAACACCTTTAATAACCCTGGCGGAAAGCTCTTTTCCGCCAGGGTTAGTGTTTTTCCGCCGTATATTGGAGAAACACATGCTAATACTTTGGTTTCTGTCTTGGATAAAGGCAGGTTTTGTTCGTAATGCTGCCGGAGCTGGTGAAGATCTTCGCAAGCTGGGGTTGGGAATGATAGGAGCAGGCCTCTTTGGCTTTTTTCTTGGTCCAGCGCAGTCGAAATCAGCTATACTTGTCATACTAGGGATCGCGTCATGGGCTGCAGGCCTATTGATGTCAGCCCCAAACCTAACACAGAGGAGTGAATAATATGATTTTCGGAATAACAGTTGCTATGTTACTCACATTTATTTCATTCATAGCTTACATCGGTTTGAAAGATCAATTCCTTGAAGACCTAGCCTCACGTCAGTTACAAGACGAAAAATAACTCAAAAAAACCCGCTTCGGCGGGTTTTTTCATGTCTGCACACAATAGCAAATTATCATTATCCCAGCGTTTTTATAGCCTGCCCCAAAACCCGTCTGTTCGGATATCGGGTTAACGCCCTATCCAGCTGCCGTCATATTTAAGATTGACCCAGAATCGAATTTTGGGGACTTCAACGACATGAAACGTATCACTATGCTTGGCTTATTGATTTTGGATTGCACAATCCAAAACGGTGAGCACTTATGACTGACCCAACCACCCAAGCATACGCAGAACTGCAACAGGCTTTTGAACATTACAACGTAGATCTTTTTGACGGCCAAATTCCACGCTGCCTGATCACAATGCAGCGCGAGAAGCGCACCTATGGCTATTATTCGACCAAGCGCTTTGTACATCGAGATGATCACACCACAATTGATGAAATTGCTATCAATCCAGCCTATTTCGGTATTGTCCCATTACTTGAAATTTTACAGACATTGGTTCACGAGATGGCCCATGCCTGGCAGCAGCATTTCGGTAACCCAGGCCGACGCGGTTACCACAATGAAGAGTGGGCGGACAAGATGGAGAGCATTGGCCTGATGCCGTCGAGCACTGGCAAACCAGGTGGTTCTCGCACTGGTGAGAAGATGGCTGATTATGCGATTAAGGGAGGCCTGTTCATGCAAGCCACTGACAAGCTATTGGCCGCCGGCTGCCAAGCGTCCTCGGTTGACCGCTTCTCTCCTCTGGTGCAACACAAGGATCGCCTCAGTATTACCTCGACTATTATGGCTGCACTTTCAGAGTCTGTGACAGTAGTTAGAGAGACAGCCCTGCCAGATCAATCGAAATCTGTTCGATGGCAAGCACCTGAGCAATCGAAGCTGCTATCGCCTCCGATTGCTGGAAATCGCAGCAGCCGTGTGAAGTACCGCTGCCCAAGATGCACAACCCAAGTCTGGGGCAAGCCTAATTTAAAAATCCGCTGTGGCGAAAATGATTGTGCTGACTCAGTGTTCGAACCGATTGCCTGAGCCTGAACAAATCACCCATATGACAGGGCCCATGCCCTTATGAGCAAAGATATACTGGATCAAATGGCCAAGCAGGAGCTTGTGTTCTGGATCCGCAGGCATGTGATGCAACGCCCTAAAAAAGTGATGTTTTATACGCTCGCTGGGTGTCTCTGGCGCAGAGGCAGAAGCAGCTTTCTGAAGTTTCAACCGCTGCTTTCCAGATATCAGACATAGAGACGATGTGTATTTTAAAGGAGGAGCTCAACGAATGCTCTGATGCTTCCCGCAAAGAGGCTTTGCTCAAACAAATAATGACGCACCACAAGGAAGCGGAAAAGTACCGCTCGATATACCGCGAATTCAACGCCCTGCTCCTCGAGTCTGAGCGGCTTTTCGAGCAGTATAAGGTCGCCTTAGGTTTAGAGAGTCGTTAATAGTGTGAACACGCAGGTTGTGACAAATACACTACAGCCGAAGAACTGTATCAGGCGCATGCAGACTGACGGCTGGAGTAACAGAGTGAGAACCTTAATGAAGTCATTAATCCTCAGGCACAAAAAAACCCACTAAAAAGTAGGTTTTTTTGAATCATACGTCCGCGGGGGGAGGCATCCGCCCTCAAGTCCCATGGCTAACTGTATCAGAATGAAGCTTTTTCAGGTGAGATGTCAAACTCAGGATTCATAGCGGCGAAACCTTCACGCTGATGGCGGCCATTGCTGCGCAGCATGTAGCACACGCAGTATTCGAACAGTAAGAGCACCCTCTTCGTATACAAGAATATAATTCGCGCTGGCAATCAGCTCCCTAGTTCCTTCGACTCGGCCAAAGCGACCCATTCTCGGGAAAGTTGACAGCTTTTTAGCCTTTTCCTCGATGTCATCCTTTACACGCTGCGCCGCATCCAGATTATCGTCTGATATATAATCTATTATCTCCAGCAAGTCGATACGTGCCAGTTCCGACCATTCCAGCTCAGCCACGATGACGTTTATTGTCGATCAAAGCTTGAGCCTCATCCATGACTTGTTTATGCGTAACTGTGGGTCGTGTATCCATCAAAGCCTCTTTCACTTTGTCTCGAAACCAAGCATCGTGTACTTCTGGATCTGTCGTTAGACCAGCGGGTAACCCACCCTCTTTAGTAATGCGGGTCAGCAAGATTCGGACGGCATCAGACATAGTTAGGCCGAAGCTGGCAAGTTTTTCTGTCGCCTCAGCCTTCAGCTTGTCATCGACACGAACATGCAACATTGAAGTATGAGCCATGATGTATCCTCCATTCGTTATTCATAATCTTATTCTGTATCTCAATTGAGATACAGTCAAGGCGTTCACAGTTTATAGACCGTTAAACGATTACCGTAGTGGCCTTACTTCAAAGCCTGTCTAAAGAGCGCTAAAGGGGTAAAGGGAAAATGGCTTTAAGAGATTAATGGAAGGGGGATTAAGGGCAAAGGGGCTACCCTGAAAGGGTTTGTTTGCAGGGAAAGACAAAAGGCCAAAAGGCAATCCGTGCCAGCCAAAAAATCATATACGAGTTAAAACTACTCTTGATAGCGAACCCCCACCACGGCCTAATAGCTCTTTTATTTAATAAGCAGGTGCTGAATATGAAATGCTTGAATGAGATAAACGAAGCAATCGTACGAGCGGCAAGACTTCAATTAAAAACGCCAACTTTTAAACCACAAAAAGGTCTATTGCTGAATGCACAGGCTCTTCAGGACGTTCCTCAGCGAGGTATAGTTAATTAGACTCTACGCTTGATGCACTGTTTTTCTCATAAATCTTAAGTCGTAGTGTTCTGGTCTAATACAAATGGACACTCTCCGGTCAATGCACAAGACTGCCTGGTTCTGGCTCAGAATTGGAATTCTTCTCTACCCTCTTACGTTAGGCAATCAATCGCGATAAGAAAACCCGGATGTTTGACGCTGGTCATGGCCGCCACACGAATAAAAGCGTTTAATGATCAGCAAGATTCTGCTTGAACCGCACAAGGGGGTGCTATGCGTCGTCTGAAATGGGTGCTCTGGTCCAGCCTGGTGTTGTTCGCGTTTTTGTGGCTGTTGGCCGAGCCCGGCCTATTCAATACCCGGGGCTTCTTCCCCCACCGTAACCTGCTGGTACAACTGACCGGCGTGCTGGCGATGGCGTGCATGAGCCTGAGCATGCTGCTGGCACTGCGTCCGCGCTGGCTGGAACAATGGCTCGACGGGCTGGACAAGATGTACCGTCTGCACAAGTGGCTCGGCATAGGCGCTTTGGTGATTTCCACCCTTCACTGGCTGGCGGCTAAGGGCCCGAAATGGGCGGTGGGCTGGGGCTGGCTGGAACGCCCACACAAAGGCGCCGGTGCTGTGCAACCACCGCTGGGAGCCTTTCTCACCAGTCAGCGTGGTACCGCCGAAAGTCTGGGTGAGTGGGCCTTTTACGCCGCGGTGATATTGATTGCCCTGGCGTTGATCAAGCGTTTTCCCTATCGGCTGTTCTACCAGAGTCACCGGCTGCTGACGTTTGTCTATCTGGTGCTAGTGGTGCATAGCCTGGTCTTGCTCAAGTTCAGTTACTGGAGCTCACCGGTCGGTTGGCTGACCGCCGTCCTGCTGGCCATCGGCAGCTGGGCGGCAGTGAAGTCGTTGCTGCGCCAGCTCGGTACGAAGCGTCAGGTGCCTGGCAGTATCACCGGGCTGCATTACTTTTCAGGCGTCAAGTCACTGGAGGTCGAAACCCAGGTGCCGAACTGGCCAGGACATCAGCCTGGTCAGTTCGCCTTCGTCATCTCGGATACCCGGGAAGGCTTTCACCCTTACACCATTGCCTCGAGCTGGAACCCGGCCGACCCGGCGATCACCTTTGTGGTCAAGGCGCTGGGGGACCATACCCGCACGCTGCGTGATAAGCTGACAGTTGGCCAGTCAGTGACCGTGGAGGGCCCCTATGGCTGCTTTACCTTTGACGACCCGCGGCCACGGCAGATCTGGGTTGGCGGGGGTATTGGTGTTACGCCTTTTGTCGCCCGCCTGAAACACCTGGCCAACCACCCTGGCGAGAACCAGCAGATCGATTTCTTCCACAGCACGGCCGAAGTGGATGAGCAGGCACTGGCCAGACTGACCGAGGATGTCAGCCAGACAGAAGTTCAGCTGCACCTGCTGATCGACAGCCGCGATGGCTACCTGACCGCAGAGCGCATCCGCGCCGCAGTGCCGGATTGGCGTGAGGCTAGCATCTGGTTCTGCGGGCCGGCCGGATTCGGTGACGCGTTACGCAAGGACTTCGCAGCCCAGGGCTTCCCGGTTCATCAGCACTTCCATCAGGAGCTGTTCGATATGCGCTGATAGCATCATCCGCTGGCATCCAGACGCACAATGGGCTTGTACACCGGCTGCTTGGGCATCAGCCAGAAGCCCATCTTGATGGTGATACCCTAGTTGGTTGTGGGCTCTCAAGCCTGCCGCAAGATATGCCCGATGGCCCGTTCTATGTCCTGCTTGCAGGCCAGCAACGTCTCACGAATGATCTCGCCCCTTGGCTGAATCCGTGCGGTGGGTGCCACCACAGCCAGGGAGAACAGCCCCAGATAGGTGTCCAGTACAACCGCACAGGAGCCGACCCCCCTCGATACATTCGTCCATATCTGAAATTATCAGAGATGCTATAGGCACACCTCCGATTGAAGAAATTGCTGCTCAATGCCTGTCGTACCACGCACGTATATTGCCAGCACTAAGTAATTATTTTGGAACTGAGCTGACTTACACAATAGGCTTTACAGGCTCAGGAAAAACTCTATGAGCAGACAGAAGAGCAAATGAAAGGCCTAATTAAAAACGGGATCTCTAAAACACAGCTCAGTATCCATGCTTGGCTAACGCTTCCAACATGCGAAATCATGGATTTTACGATCCAAACTACCAGCGCAGTCATTAACAAGGCGAAGAAAGGTCTCGGTGGAGTTTATGCAGGTCATACCGATCATCTTTCAAACAACATACGCTATCACCCTATGCTACTGGGTGAGGATTACCTCCGAAGAATAGGTGCCCTATTTTGGAGTTCTAATTTATCCATTACACATTAGCTACATTTTAGTTTTTAACAGGCTCATCTTATTTTACGGAGCATTTGCGAATTGTTACACGAAATATCCCGTATTTTTAATGTGTCGTCTTAGGCACCGCTACCAACTTTACACCCAGAGCGCCCAACACCCGGCTGATAGTGTCAAAGCGTGGACTGGCTCCCCCCCGCAGCGCTTTGTACAAGGACTCACGACCGATACCTGCGTCTTTGGCAATCTGGGTCATACCACGTGCTTTAGCGATATCGCCAAGAGCTTCGGCCAGCAACGCATCGTCGTCTGCCTCTAAAATAGCATTCAAGTAGGCAGTGATCGCCTCTTCACTGTCTAGGTAGTCGGCTGCATCAAAAGTAGGTAGCTCAGTAATTTTAACCATGGTTCAATCCTCCAGTGTTTTCGACATAGCAATGGCTTTGACGATATCACGCGCCTGCGTTGACTTATCACCCCCACCCAACATGACAACCAAGACAGAGCCACGTTGTACAAAATACATTCGCCAGCCTTTGCCAAAATGTTCGCGCATCTCACTTACACCTTCGCCAACCGACTGAACATCGCCAAGATTGCCACGCGAAACCTTTTTCAACCGGGTAACTAGGCGCATTTTGGTGGTAACGTCTTTTAGTCCATTAAACCAGCGGTCAAACTCTGGCGTTCGTTTAATTTCAATCATAGTTAATCTCGGTTTCCACTAACGCAAGTGTATCCTATCGAATACAAAAAGCAATCCGAATTCGAAAAACACTTAGTGCAAGCCATACCCCTCAAGCAGCATAACTTGCATCACACTCCCCCCCTTTCTTCTTCAGTAACCCTCATCCACGAGTATCGGGTTACTGAACCAGCTCATTCTCAATTTGTACGACACTCTTTGCATACCACCCCAAGGAGTATAACCCCATGTTTTTTACCAATTTACTGATCTACCGCCTTAGCGCTGACTCAACCCTACTGCCAGATGACCTGGAGGCTGCTTTGGCTCAAAAACCTGCTATCCCTTGCGGCAGCCAAGTGACTAGCACCTATGGTTTTGTTCCAGCACTAGGAAAGCCACAGGATCCGTTTGTGCATGTTGTACAAGGTTTTATGTTGATTGCAGGCCGAGAAGAAGAGCGGATTTTGCCGGGCTCAGTCGTGCGTGATGCACTACGGGAAAAAGTGGTTGAAATTGAGACAGCAGAGTCCCGTAAGGTCTATAAAAAAGAGAAGGACCAGCTTAAGGATGAGATTGTTCAGGCTTTGTTGCCACGTGCTTTTATTCGACGAACAGTGACGTTTGCTGCAATTGACAGCAGTACTGGCCTGATTTTCGTAAACGCATCGAGCACCAAACGTGCGGAAGAACTGCTTTCTGCAGTACGCGAGGTGCTGGGCAGCTTGCCGGTACGCCCCATCAACGTGAAGCAATCCCCGGAAATCTCATTTACCAGTTGGCTCAAATATCACGAGGTCGGCGGTGGTTTATTTCTGCTGGACGAATGCGAACTTCGTGATACGGCTGAGGACGGTGGGATCATCAAGATCAAGCGTGAGGATCTGTCCAGTGAGGAAGTTCAAAATCACCTGGCTGTTGGCAAGGTGGCCAGCCTACTGTCACTCGCTTGGGAAGATAAGTTGTCTTTTGTGCTGGACAACAAGCTGACCATCAAGCGCCTGCGCTTTGAAGAATTACTGCAGACCCAAGCCGAGCAGGATGGCGGAGATGATGCAGCTGGTCAGTTTGATGCCAGCTTTGTGCTGATGATGCTTACTTTTCGTGAATTCATTCCGCAGTTACTCGAAACACTGGGTGGTGAAGAGCAAGCGAACTCCGTTTAAGAAACGATTGAATTATGGATTTTCCTGCTAGTAGGTTATGCAATGAATGAAGAGTTGGAGACATTACGTGCGGCAGCCATCGAGCAAGATCGCTGCTTTTCCAAAGGGCGCTTACGTGACGAGTTCCGAATGAAGCCAAAACCTGGAATTGAACCAGTCGCCTATTACAAGAACACTTATGGCGGTGAGTTTGGTGTATATCGCATTGCTGACTGCGTTCCGATGCGCCCGATAAAAGCTGAACGCTCCGAAAATCAAAAGAAGGCTGCAAAGAGATTGGGCATCATGTCAAAACTGGAAAGCGGTTTAGCTCAAGCTGGCAAGCTCGCAGCAAACTGGCTGACTGAGGGCTGTTATGTGTTGGACACTGAGACAACCGGATTGGGTGACAACGATCAAATCATCGAAATAGCTGTGTGTGATGCAAATGGTAGGGTTTGTTATGAGCAACGCATTTCACCAAGCGTACCGATCAATCCCAAAGCAGAAGAAATACACGCTATCAGCCTCGATGATTTAGCTGGATGCCCTAAGTGGCCTGAAATAGTTAATGACCTCAAAGCTCTTCTGACCGGCCAAACCGTTGTCACTTACAATTCAGATTTTGATCTGGACATGCTTCGTAACACCTCTCAAGCGTTCCAAACCGACGACGCCTGGCTAAACACGCTAAACATCCGCTGCGCTATGGAGTTGTCTGTACAGGCGTTTGGAGCCACTAACCGCTATGGAACCATTTCTCTCGCCAATGCCGCTGACGCAGCTGATGTGTCGTGGCCTGGAGAAGCGCATAGTGCAAAAGTAGATGCCTTGGTCACGCTTGGGGTGCTAAGAGCTTTGAGCAACCATTATCACCAGCTGCATATTGAGCTGGAAAGAATGCAGTAATGGAAAAACTATTTCACTGCTGGCCACAGCCTTGCGGTATGCACAAGAGCAAGCACCCAAACTTTGCCACCGTCAATTTCATACACAAGGCGATAGTTTTCATAGGGTATTAGTTCGCGGGTTCTAGCAATTTTACCGGCTTTGCCGAGCTTCGGGTGCCTTGACAGCTGGGCAGCGGCATCGCTGAAAACTGCGTCCATGCGAACCGCTGCACCAGGGTTATCCGTTGCGATGTAGTTCCAAATATCTATCCGGTCTTGTTCCGCGTTCGGTGTCCAGATAACTATCACGCTTGACCCACCGCGTTACGCTTGGCTGCGAATGTAACCTCAACGTCATCATTTGAGCGACCTAAGCCCGCATGCATTGACGCACGTCCGGCTTCGACCTTTTCCCGCAGATAATCGTCGTACTCGCGAGCTTGATGGCGTTGCTCAATATATCCGCGCATCAGTTCACGCATAATTTGGGAAGCTGGGCGGTCTTCGCCAGCGGCTTCGGCCATGAAGCTTTCGCGTAACTCTGGCTCTAGTTTCATTGTGAAAACGGCTTGTTTGGACATCTTTCTCTCCTTTATCCAGGTACTAATAAAGTATATACCTTGTTAGTATGAATGGCGCGCTGAAATTGCCTTGTTTTGTTGCGTAGAACTAGTCGAGTTATTGACTAGTTGATCCAGAGCAGGCCGGCAAAAAATATCTCAACAAATGCTTTTTTAGAGAGCTAATTCATTCTATAAGACACGACCACTGTGACATAGATTATTTTTTTAATCTTTTTTATCTAAAAAACCTCTTTAAAATCAATGACATTAGACTTCATTTCAAAAAACCAGAGTGGCCCATGTATTCATGATATTAATAGCGCAGTGTGACATCGGTGGAAATTCATGAGCGATTTGGTTAAAGACTTCTTACAGAACCACGGGCCTTGTTTGTCGAGTGAGCTTGCGGACTATCTAGTCCAGACTCTAAAGATTTCGCCTGATGCAGCTAGAAAGCGAGTTTCAAGGCTTGCTGATAATGTTAGACGCCTAGGCTATGTGACGTTTCCGCGTAGGGCTCGGTTCATGTACCTTGAGCAGCAGTTTGGCTCGCCCGTCTACTGGGAGAAGCTCGCTGGAGCATTGATGCAAACCAACACGGCCTACGGCAATGCTATAGCGGCGTTACGACAACGTGGAGGAGCCGTCCCAGAGCGACTTTTCCCTATCGTTTGCGGTGCCCCGATCAGGCAGCAGAAACACCTATCGCCTGAAACTATCTTCACTAGGCTCAATGAGGCGGGGCTTTTGAAAAGGGTGACGCTGCCCAGTCTTGGCGACTGTATTGCTATCGTGCAGGCGGACGAGTACTACGATCAGCTCTCGCCAATGATACGCGCACGCCTCATAACTGAAAGTTTCCTGCTTGCGGCGGTCAGTGATTGGCTGCGTAAACTGGGAGTTGTTAGTTACGGTAAGGTGGCCACTCGTGAGGATGATAGCTTGCCCCGTGTAGGGACGTTCGCCTGGGATCTTACCGCGCCTTCGTATTTGGGGCCGATGGTGAAAGCGACCAAGGATGGCAAGGACAAGCCAGGTTTTGTCGTTTGTGATGTATATCTGGGTGATTCCGTCACCATTGAGGGCGTGAAGCCCTTCATCAACAAATGTCGAACCCTGAGAAGTCTTCGGAACGTAGGTTCATGCTTGCAGATATTTGCCGCTGAAAAATTCAATAGCGATGCTTTTCAGATCCTGAAGAAAAACGGGATTATTCCAGCGACGCCAGCAAACCTATTTGGTGAAGAAGTTGCCGCAGGGTTGCGGGAACTATCAGCAGTGCTGAATAAGGCAGCAACATTATCTACTATCGACCCAGCAAAATTTGATGATCTATTCAGCAAACTAGGAAAGATTACGGGAGCATCTAACCAGCTTCGTGGAACATTGTTTGAGTACCTCGCTGCCGAACTCATGCGAAAATCCGGTGCTAGCTTGGTACGATTGAACCGAATCTACAAGAATAGTATGGGCGTGGCCGAGGCGGACGTGATAGCGGAGCGACAAGATTTATCTGTCACCTTCATCGAATGCAAAGGGCATGACCCCTATGGGCAGACGCCGCATAGTGAGGTAAAGCGCTGGTTACAGCACAACGTCCCGATTTTCTTCAGGATTAGAAACGAGCATCAAGATTGGAAAAACATCCCGGCGCATTTCGAGTTCTGGACGACTGCGCCTCTGACCCAAGAATCGCTTGATTTGCTCGAAAGGGCCAAGAGCGAGATCAAAGCTACGCGCTACACGATCAGTTGGCGCGTTGGCCCGGAAATTCTTACTCTTTGCCAGAGAACGAACGACGATGGCCTCATCAACGCCTACCGAAAGCATTTCATGAAGTTCAACGCAAAGGCAGCCCATGCGGCCGCAATTTGGCATGAGCAGCATAGGGACTAGAGTGCGCCTGTCGCGTGAGTGTGCATACTTGCGTCCTAGCGATGTGGTGACAATACCCCACCTTGACCGGCTGACCGGCAGCATCCGCGACCCAATTGTTCGGTAACCCGGCCAGATACTGGACACCTCCAGACCACTGTTTTATGATTAACTTATGTCTCGTTAGTCGTTGACTGACAACATACCTCAAGCCCTGTACAACATGAAAATGGGTGCTTACGCCAGTAAGCTGTTGTTTAAACCTACCTTTAATCCCTGCGGATAAACCTTTATCCCGCAAGGATTCTGTGTTTCTCCGCTTTTTGTTTTTTGGAGAAACATCATGACGACTCAAACTCAACAAGATCAGTTTGACACATCATCCTACCCGATCGAAGTCCTGCGCTCTGCTGCAGGGTATTACATCGGGCAATGCTGCCCAGAAGAAGGTCCGATTTCCCGTTTGAGTGTTCAGTATTGGAAAACCGAATCTGATGCTGAAGCTGCGCTGGCTAGTGGTAACTGGGCCGTGCGTGAATGGGCGTGAAATAAACTAAAAACGCAAGTCGGTTTAACCCTCTTCGTTCTGTAAAAACATTCGCAATACCCCCTAGCGGAAACACTTTTCCGCCAGAGGATCAGTGTTTCCGCTTTTTTATCTGGAGAAACACTATGCAGTCTCAACAATCACAAAACACACTAATAGCTGGATGCCAATACATAACCGACTCGGTTAAGAAAGGCATCTTAGGTAATTTCTTCGAGCAGATTTTTCTTGAAGGAATCCACACTCCAAACTCCAGTTGCTTTGGCACAAAGCCTTCAAGGTTTCCGTCTCCATTCGTTACTCCGATACGTATTGATTGTAATGGTGTTGAAGTCCTCAAGGCCATTGAAGGGCTTCCACTTACTTGGGTGGAAATCAACAGCCTGAGTAAATGGGGCGTCTATTACAAATACATAGCGCTTTTCGGTGAGCGCCACTGGGTAACTACAGACCGAAGCGGCGCTCTCTTCGTGCGTGAGTTCGATTTGACTGAGCACTTTATTTAACGTAAGCGTCTGGTGAACTCATCTTGCACCCCTCCCTCCGCTATTAAGCCAGAGGGAGGTTTGTTTTTTAAGCGCTACAAGTGCCCCAACAATATCCATACGCCTACCGCTATGAGCGTAAGTCCGCCAAAAACTTCCGCTCTGTGTCCCAATACGGAACCAATAGTTCGCCCTAACATCACCCCCAGTGTCACCATGAATGTCGTCGCTAATCCAATTAGAGCAGCTGCAATCAAGATGTTCACATTAATAAACGCGAGCCCCACGCCAACAGCCATAGCATCAATGCTAGTACCTATTGCGGTCAGAGAAACTTTAAGAAAAGAGTGACTGGAAGGTTTTTCTACTTCTTCTGAGACGGGTTTCATGCCTTCATAAATCATGTACAAACCCAAGACCACTAATAGAAAAAATGCTATCCAGTGAGCCCAAGTTTCTACGTAAGATGATGCCGACTTACCAATCAACCAACCTATTACAGGTGTTATTGCTTCGATTGAGCCGAAAATAACCCCCATTCTTAAGGCTTCTGAGAAGCTGGGTTTTTTTAGGCTTGCGCCCTTGCCAATTGCAGCGGCGAAGGCATCTGTGGACATTGCAAAAGCAAGTAAAAGAAGGGCTATAGGGTTCATTAGATTAATCCGGTCGGGCATATTGAGTCCACGATATACGCACACGCCCGACCTCAGGCATGAGTATATCGATGGTCTCGCCAACCGAGAGGTGTCCGCACCATGGCATTTGGCCAAGTATGTTGATACGAACTCTTCCTAATATCGGAAGCAGGCTACTCCCCAAAGAGGCCGCAACTTTAGCAATAGCTTACAGCAATAGCAAATTCAGCTTTGTTTGTGTACCGACTATAAATAAAGGCCTCAAGCGCCGCAGTACTATCAATACAGAACCACAGTTATATTCACCAAGGTGGGGAATGTGTCGTGAGCGCTGTGAGCATGAGCCGAATCACGGATTGCTGATGTAAAGAAAGGAATGGATAGGTTCGAGCCAGCACCAATCTAAATAGGTGGCCATTGACACTATGCCACTACAGTTTTTATTGGAGGGTGGACAGTCAATAAAGCCTGGCATATCCTCTAGGTATGTTTCGCTGATCGTTGATCAGCAACATGCCATAAGCCGTGTACATGATGCAAAGCGGCGCTCACGCTGTGAGTTCATGTCTAACCTACCTACCCTTGGCGGAGAAAACTCTCTCCGTCAGGAGCTGTGTTTCTCCGCCTTTTGCTTTTTGGAGAAACACTATGAGTACTCACTCAACAACCATCCCTCTAACCGACTTCATTTCCGAGTTCGGCGATGTCCTAATCGACTCTTTGAACGAGTCAAACCCTCCGGTGTATACCGGCATGACCCACCCCACTCACCTCCAGCGTCAGCAGGTAATGGATGGACTGCTCCGAAAACCTTTCGATGCTCAGGCCGAAGTTGTTCAAGCGGTTACTGCGCTACTCGTTGATAAAAACGAGTCAGCTGCAGTCATCAATGCGGAGATGGGTACGGGTAAAACCATGATGGCCATCGCTGCTGCAGCTGTTATGCACACAGAGGGCTATCGTAGACACCTTGTTATTTCCCCACCTCACTTGGTTTACAAGTGGCGCAGGGAGATCTTGGAAACTGTCCCAAATGCCAAAGTCTGGGTTTTGAACGGCCCTGACACACTCGCAAAGCTGATCCAGCTCCGCGCTGAGTTAGGCGTTCTGTCTAGTAAGGATGCACCAGAGTTTTTTATTCTGGGGCGCATCAGAATGCGTATGGGTTACCACTGGCGACATGCTTATACGCGCAAACCAACCCGCAATCGCGATACAACCGGCGAACAGATTTTTCTGCCAGCCTGTCCCGATTGTGGAACCTTGGTAGCACATGACGGTGAGCCAATTACCGAGAAGCAATTTCTGGCAGTCGATAAGCAAGTCAGCTGCAGGGAATGCAAAGGTAAACTTTGGACCCTGATGCGCGACCGGACAGGCGCTGAATTTGACCGTCGTAAGGCTTTAGTCAAGTCAGTTTGCCAGATTCCAACCATTGGACCGGTGCGAGCGAACCGGTTACTCGATCAGTTTGGTGAGGACTTCATCAGCGGATTGTTGGCTGACAACATTCACGAGTTCATCAACTTGATGGATGAGAAAGGCGACTTTCTATTTTCCGACAAGCAAGCCAGGCGCATGGAGCGTGCCATGGCCAACATCGAGTTTGGTTTTGGCTCAGGCGGTTATCAACCAACAGAGTTCATCAAGCGGTATATGCCGCAAGGTTACTTTGATCTGTTGATCGTGGATGAAGGTCACGAGTACAAAAACTCAGGTTCGGCCCAAGGACAAGCCATGGGTGTACTCGCAGCCAAAACCCGGAAAACCATTTTGCTAACCGGCACCTTAATGGGTGGCTATGCTGATGACTTGTTCTATTTGCTGTTTCGTGCGCTCACCCAGCGCATGATTGAAGATGGTTTTGTTCCTCGCAAGAACGGCAGCCTGAACTCAGCGGCAATGAGCTTCATGCGTGAGCATGGAATCCTCAAGGACATCATGAGCGAAAGCACAACATCCCATAAAACCGCACGCGGTAAAAAGCAGACAACGCGCACAGTGAAAGCCCCTGGCTTTGGCCCTAAAGGCATTCACCGCTATGTCTTGCCTTACACCGTATTCCTGAAACTCAAGGATATTGGCGGCAATGTTCTTCCTGCTTATACAGAGGAGTTCCGTCCTATTCCAATGAGCGATAGCCAGGAAACAGCCTACAAAGACCTTAGCAACAGACTGACAGCTGAACTGAAACAAGCATTGGCACGTCGCGATACGACCCTTATGGGTACTGTGTTAAACGTGCTACTCGCTTGGCCTGATTGCGCATTCAGAACTGAAATCGTTAAACACCCGAAAACTCGGGATACCCTGGCATTTGTGCCAGCTGTGTTTGGTGACGAGGAAATGATGCCCAAGGAACAGGAGCTACTGGACATTTGTCTTGAGGAGAAAGCCAAAGGCCGAAAGGTTTTAACCTACTGCACCTACACCGGTACTCGCGACACAACAGCCAGGCTTAAAGTCAGGCTGGAGCAAGCGGGATTGAAGGTGGCAATTTTGCGCAGCAGTGTTGAAACAGGCAAGCGTGAAGACTGGATTGCAGATCAGGTAGACAGAGGCATTGACGTGCTTATCTGCAACCCTGAGTTGGTGAAAACCGGCCTCGATCTGTTGGACTTCCCAACAATCGTGTTCATGCAAACCGGCTATAACGTCTACACCATGCAACAGGCTGCCCGACGCTCTTGGCGGATTGGTCAAACTGAAGCAGTGAAAGTGATTTTCCTTGGCTATACCGGCACCTCCCAGATGTCCTGTCTGGAGCTGATGGCCAAGAAAATTGCAGTCTCACAGAGTACATCAGGCGATATACCAGAATCAGGTCTTGATTCTCTAAACTCGGATGGTGACTCGGTTGAAATGGCTCTCGCAAGGCAGCTTATTTCAAGTCATTAACCCACTATCACAGCCTCTTAAGAGGCTGTTTAGGATCTAATATAATGGACCATTTTACATACACAGCTGAGTTCACTCACCCGCTCTGTCCTTACTGCAGCAGCAGAGTGCCATGTGATCAAGACGACCCAACCGTGCCTTGGATCGGTACTTGCAAAAGCGGTCATACCGCCATTTACGAGCTGGATGACGAGGACGACAACTCCTAAACCTATAGGCCGCATGCGCGGCCTTTTTTAATACTGTTTACACCCACTCTAGCCTAATACAAATAGACTGTTAGACATGCCGATATTCTTTTTTCAAAACTTTTTTCTAGCCCTCAATAAAGCAAAGTGCACGTTTTTCTGCTGAGGGATGCACGCTTAAGATCTTATAGTTGAGCGTGAGCCGCTAAATATAAAGGGTTCGCGTTTTTGCTGGGGTGGTTAATGTGCACCCAGCTAGCGAAAGGTGAGCAAGCTCGAATTGCTGCAAGAAGCTGTCTTGCTAAGCGCGGAAAAACTGCGTATAAACAATGATTTACTGTTAAATAAACTAAACAGGCATAGCAGCGAAACGCGCATGCTTACTAATATAATGTTAGGCCCATATGCAGAACTCAGCCAGTAGTCATATTGAGAAAAATGGAAAAATTAATCCAATCTGGGGTTATGTGGAGTGATGCAGCCACTAACACAGAAAATAATTGTTAGCATAGTACTGCTAGCAGGCACTTCCTTATTTACTTACTTGCAAATGCGCAGCCTCGGCGTATCAGAAGCAGATCTTGTTTACACAGAGGGACGTATTTTAGAAATCATCACCGTGCGCTCCATTAAGAACCGGGATTCCATTTTTTATCGCATGGAAAATCTGCCGGAGAAGGTAGCCATACGCCGGGGTATTTTCTCCGCTGACCGCATTTCGCGTAGTTTCAAGCCAGGTACAGTACTTAAGGTTGGTCATACCTCAAACATTACCTGGCGCAAGACAATAAATGCATACTCTTTGTCAGCTAACGGCTGGCGTGTATATGGCTTAGAAAACTACGCTCGCGATTATCGTTCTGAAAGCAAAAGCATATCCTGGGTTGTTGTTTTGCTAACCTTGATAGTTGCTTATTTATTAGGAACAGCTAAGAGCGGCATACGTTGAAAGACAGTGCAGGCCTAATCGGGTAGCCGAGGGTTTCTAGCCCTCAGCCCCCACAACACCCTGCATGCGGCTCCGCACAGGGCGTTTCACTAAGAGTGATGAAGTTTAATCCAACCATCGCGCAACTCGTACAGACCCGGAGCTTTAGAGCTGCGCCATAGACCTTTGCTAAGTAAAAGACGATTCTATTACACATGTGTAACAGAAATCGTCTTTATGCCACTTCTAAAGTGCCCGCTAAATTAAACGGCTCGCCCCACTGCTGCCAAATTATCGAACCCTGCGCTAATTCATCATCCGTCAGTAAACAAGCGTTTAAGTCAGCTTCGAGCTGGTTAAAGTTAATGTTCTGGCCAATAAAAACCAACTCTTGGCGGCAATCACCGACATCATCTTGCCATTTTTCTTCGATGGATTTTAAACTCTCAGCATCTTGCGGCCAATCTGCATGAGGTACGCTGGCCCACCATTGGCCCGCATAGCTATAACGCATCATGCCACCGGCTTGCGACCAGCTGCCAACCAAATTTTGGCAAGGTGCCAACCAAAAATAACCTTTGGAGCGTAATAAACGTCCATTGCACCATTCTTGATTTAAAAACTGATAAAAGCGCTCGGCATGTAACGGACGGCGTGCTTGCCATGCATGTGAAGCAATACCGTACTCTTCACTTTCTGGAATATGCTCACCGCGCATTTCTTTGAGCCAGCCGGGTGCTTGCGCGGCTTGATCAAAATTAAAGGCATGGGTATTGAGTACTTCTTTTAGCGGGATATCGCCCATGCGCATCGGTAAGATTTTCGCTTGGGTATTGAGTGAGCGCAAAATGGCTTCCAGCTCCTGATAAGCAACTTGGCTGATAAGGTCGGTTTTGCTGACTAAAATGACATCAGCAAACTCCACCTGCTCAATCAGCAAATCAGTGATTGCGCGCTCATCGTCTTCGGCAATATCGTTTTCGCGCTCGCCAATCCATTGTGCAGCATGATAATCGGTTAAAAAATTGATGCCATCCACCACTGTAACCATGGTATCGAGACGCGTGAGGTCAGATAAGCTATGACCGGCTTCATCAGTAAAGGTGAAGGTTTCTGCCACCGGTAACGGCTCAGAAATCCCAGTGGATTCAATCAGTAGATAATCAAAGCGATTTTGCTGGGCCAGCGCTGCGACCTCTTTAAGTAAGTCCTCGCGCAAGGTGCAACAGATGCAGCCATTGCTCATCTCAATCAGCTGTTCTTCAGCGCGATTAAGCTCTACGCCATGTTGCGCTGCACTGCCATCAAGATTGATTTCACTCATATCATTGACGATTACCGCCACGCGTAAGCCTTCGCGGTTTTTTAAAATATGATTGAGTAATGTGGTTTTGCCTGCACCTAAAAAACCAGATAGCACGGTAACGGGAAGCGGAGTGGACATATTGTTTTTCCTTGCTTAAGTAATGTTAAGTAATAGGTTTACGCCAGAGTGCAGCGCGCTGATAGCCTTAAAGGGCTCGGTCGTTTGCTGCAGCGTGCTCAATAGAGGCGATAGCGTCGTGAGCATGCAGACTTTCTAAATGGCGTGCTGTGGCAGTAAATTCTGAATAGCGTCCAGCTAATGCCTGTTGCATGCGGCGCACCGCATCTTCAACAAACATCAAATTATGGCCATTGAGACGGGCAAATTCTTGCTCATCAATACGCTTTACTGCGGTTTGTAGCGGGGTGGCTAATGCCTCTTCGATACAGTTGATTAACGCGACCAAGCCAAAGTCTGCACAGCCTTGGGCTATGCTCACGCTGACTGTGGCTTGGCTGCGTTGACTATGGGGTGTGGCAAAACTGCCATGCTCTTGCAGCCAGTGCGCAACCTGCTCGACATTGCAGGTATCAGTTGTAGCAAAGGACGCAGTAAAGTGCTCAGCCAAGAGTTGCCGTGCTAAAGCGGCAGAGCAGGGGCAGGTGGAGGAGTAGCCGATTTTGACCTCTGCCGTCAGCTTAAATCCTGCTGGCGATAACTGTGCATGCAGTTGCACGGGATAGCTTTTCCAGCCACCCAAATCGCTACTCAATAATGCCGTGCGCTTCAGTAGTAGGTTAAAACTTAAGAGTAAACGTGCTTGTGAGGCTTGAGCTTCTTGTTGGCCGAGGATAGCTTTGTTTAACATCTCCAACAAAATATCAGGCGTGACCGGCTGTACAGCAGCAAGTTCGCCGAGTAGCTGATATAGGCGAGACATATGAATGCCTTTGCTTTTGGCATTACCCATATCCACCTGAAAGCAGGCGTGCATGGATAGTGTGTTGTATATGTTGGGATATTCCTCAGCCAAGCAGAGTGGCAGATCAATATTATCCATACCAACCCAGTTGATAGGTGTGTGGATATAAGCTTGTGTATCTAGGGAAATATCAGGCAGTGAGCTCTTCATAGTTATCAGACATACCTAAAAGTAATGTTATAGTATAACCAATGCTTTGCGATAACAACACAGCCTAAATGGATATGCTTGTTTTTGAATGCAAGAATTAACAGTTTTCCAGTGCCATATTAATAAGCTTTAGCGTGCTACTGGCTTATATTGTTGTGATTGTTTTGTTAATCGGCACACCAGATCCAATTATGGCATTGGTGACCAATGCAGCTTCTCAGCATGATTTTAAGGAGCCTCTGAATAACTACCCACTTTTTTCGATAATAGCCGCATCGTCCATTTTTTAGCCCAGCGAGCTAAATAATGAACCAACTGACCTTTGCCGAAGCAGAATACCAGAACAAAAAGGGTAAGACGCGTCGTGAGATTTTCTTAGAAAAGGTGGAGACCATTATTCCTTGGAAGCGCTTGCGAAATCGCGCCACTAAGCATTACTCCAAAGGTGAAACAGGATTCCCCTTACCCGCTCACTATGATGCTGCGTGTGCACTGTTTGCAGTTGCTCTACAAGCTTAGCGATCCAGCTCTAGAAGATTCACTGATAGCAGTATGAAGCCAGTCTTTGGCGAACCCAAAGTAGCTTATCCAGCCTCGTAAATACTGGCTAACTTTAAACAGCTGATAGCACTTTTTTGTACTGACTACCCAGGTCTGGACAACCAAACGCAAGTTACCTATTATTCAATCATGTTTCGCTAATCGTTGGTTAGCAACATGCCAAAAGCCGTGTACATGATGCAAAGCGGCGCTCACGTAGTGAGCTCATGTTCAACCTACCTATCCTTGGCTGGCGGAGAAATCACTCTCCGCTAGGTGCTGTGTTTCTCCGTCTTTTCTTTCGGGGACATACAATGCAAATCACAATTGCTGAGGCATGCTTTAACTGCAAAAAAACTATTGGAGCAATTCCTGTTCAGCTTAATGAAGCTCATAAGCATGGACTAGATAAAGAAGCTCTAATCAGTAGCGGTATTGATATATGTGATACCTGCTACACCACAATGATGATTCATCATGAATATGTAGAATACTGCTCATACGAACGCAGCTGATCTAATAACCCTACCCATCTTGGCGGAAAACACTTTTCCGTTAAGGGATTTGTGTTTCTCCGCCTTTTGCTTTTTTGGAGAAACACCATGCAAACTACTAACGAAGCAACTAATAGCTCACTGAGCTTTTTGGACAATGTCTATGGTTTCTTACGGGAACCGGATGGCACCTATAGCGCTAAAAATATCAGCGAAACAGATGTGCTAAAAATGGCAAGCTTCATTGCAGCACAGAAAATTAACAATCGAGTCTGTATAGACTCTCCTAAGAAAGCCACCGAGCTGATTCAGTTCAAAATGGGCAAGCCTGAGCATGAAGTGTTTGCGTGTTTATTCCTAGACACCAAACATAACGTCATAGCTTATGAAACGCTGTTTTACGGCACTGTTGACGGCGCTAGTGTCTATCCTCGTCAAGTGGTTAAGCGCGCTTTGGCTAATAATGCCGCAGCTTGCATAATCGCGCACAACCACCCTTCAGGTGACCCAGAGCCGAGCCAGGCAGACAAAACGCTAACCAAACGTCTAAAAGAGGCACTAGCCTTGATCGACGTACGCATCCTGGATCACATGGTCGTTGGTCACACGACCTACTCCTTTGCAGAAAATAATCTTCTGTAATCTCTTCACAATCCCGTATGGGCATTACTGCCTGTACGGGGTAATGCCGTCTAACCAAGAGGCATAATCAATATGAAAAAACTCACTAAAGCCGCATTAACGCGGTTAACAAAAAAAGCATTAAACGACGACGCGGACGCTCAGTTTGTCTTGGCCAATGTATACCGTTACCAAGCAGCAGATGGCGTATGTTAATGGCCATTTAAACTGATCCACTATTGGCCATTAACAACATAAATATCGCTTTTTGCCGGACTCATTACGGAATCAGCCATGCGCCGAGGGATGCTCTCGTTTCTGTGCCGGAAAAAGCAACCAACGAGCTGAAATTTGGCTGAATTTTGCCAGGAACGACGAGGAAACTGTGTTCTTAAAGAACAAAAATCAGGCTGGGGCTGGGCTGTGTGTACCGGCGCAGAGATCCAGCGGAGCCGGGCGGTATTTTTTAGTGCTCATGAATAAGGCGGGATTACACCTTGTCGCTAGCAACAAGCGGATTGAACGACCAACCCGTGCAAGTTCGGACGGATATCGTTGTCACCGACAATTTAGCGCAATCCCGACTGATCAACGCGCCTTCTTATAAAGGTGCACTGTTATGTCATCATTCATGATTTTCCCCTCGCGCCAAGACGAAATAATATCCCTAGAATCAAGCCAACGAACCAAGTGCTGATTACCGGGTGTATTCCTCAACTTTGGTTTATTGCTCCCGATTTTTATTTCCGAATACGGCTCCGGCAATTCGGCCAGGACATAGCGCACCTCTTCATTCGTCAACAGATCGTGATACTTGTTGAGGAGTGAAACTTGTGTCTCTACGAGTGTCGAGTGGATCACCAGCGCTTGCACAATAGCCCCATTGAGGCCCGGCACTTCCGTGTCGCTCCGATTGATGATCGCCCCAACCAGTGCGGCTCTCTCAGGCAAGTCAACAAGCGCCTCCAGGTCCATCAAATCTATCAACTTGAGTTTGGCTGCGTTATCAATTCCAGATTGAAGAAGCGCCTCGCGGAAATCATCATCAAGCGCAAAGCCATCTGGGTCGATCAGGTATAGGTTGATATTGGTCGCAACGAATAGCACCTGCAGATCTTCATGGTCAGCGAGCGCTTCGAGGCTTTCTTTGGTGAAAGTAACCTTTCTCTCCTCGATCAGCGCTTTAACCTTGGCTGCCTCCAAACCTTCGGGTACTTTCGTAAACGGTTTCGGTAGAGCGTGCACATATTCTCTGTAAACGGCATCCGACAGCGAGCCTGCATTGATCAGGAACTGACGGAGCGGAGAAAAATCAGAGCTATCCGGCATAGGCTGTGCCAGAAGAGCCGCACGAACATCATCGCGCCCCAAATAATCCAGCAGGCTATCGGCTTTAAATCCCTCTCCGTCAATGAACTCATGGCAATTCAGCCACGTGGGTTCAATCTTGCCTAACTGGAACAACATTGCGTGCAGCCTTACTGGCACGCCCTCCAGAGTTGGTAGCAGTGTTGCCTGCCGCTCCAGAAACTCCCGAAGATCATCCTCTTCAAGCGTATCGTGTTGAATCACCTCGAGAATTGCAGAGGCATCCTCCTTGGTGTTTTCTTCCTGCGCCAAAAGCACATTGCAAAAATAACAGTTAAAATCACGCTCGATCCGCCCCATCAAAGCAGCGTTGTTCGTCGAGCGTATGGTGGTGAAGTTCTTTTTCCGCAGCGACGAAATGTCGTTCCCCCCCAAGAGCGCCTCATAGATGTGCTCCAGATTCGCTATCGTCAGCTCGAAAAGCCCTGCCTCGAACATGGATTGCACAATACCAAAGTGCTCTTTGATCGAGGCGAGATCCTTGATCTCAAAGTCGAGGCACTTAAGACGTTCCGGTGTCAGTTCCGGCACCAACTCCAGAATTTCAGGAAGATGAACGGCAACAAATTTCGGTAGTTTTTCAAAGGTATTTGCGAACTCTGAAAGCAAATTTTCTGATAGGTTTGCGACTAATTGACTGACGTGAGAAATACTGCCGGAGCTGGCAAGAATGGCTGGAACAAGCCCTTTCCAAGTTCTGGCCAGTCCCGAGAGTAACGCTTCGGCATTGCGGCCGCTGGCGTAATAGGCATCCAGAAAGCTTTCGCAGCCTTCAAAATCAGATGAAATAAATTGGAAAAGCTTCTTCGTCTGCCCACCATAAAGAATGCGATCGCTCAGGAGAACGTCAACAAGCTTAACGTTCAGTACATAGCTCTGCTGAAAGTCTTCTTCACGCATCGCTGCGATAACCTCTCTGGGGTTATCGATCGAGTGGTTTGGCTCTGGCGTGACAAAGGCCCGAATCTGAATCAGAAACTTGTTATCGTTCGGCGACAAACGACCCTCATGAAAGAGTGACGTGTATTGATAGTAAGTATCGTCAAGATAGCCCTCCAGCACCAGATAACGGGCAAGCTCTCCATTATCCCCGAAGCTCTCAAAAACAGTTTGAGTGCTGTCGGGATGTAAACGCAATAACTCGCTGAACTTAGTGGTACGGAGCGTTGCAATCTTTGATTTCAGGTCGCTCATTCGACGCAATTGTTTACTCTTGTTATCAGTCGACTTGCTTTCGATCTCTTCCTTGCGCTGCTGGTAAGATTTCTGAGGGCTCTCCCCGGTTAGCAGATCGGCAATATTGACCTGCTGTTGTTGGTTATGGATGTTTCGGCAGAACAAGAGGGAAGCCTCTAAAAGTTGCTCAAAAGTGTCGGGCGCGACCATCTGCTGGAGGTTGACCCATGTCCGCCTGTCAAGGCTGACACTTGTAATGTTCGCGGGAAGCTTTTCAATAAGCGCCATAGCGTAAATTTGACGCAACTCTCTTAAATCTGCAGGGGTCTGCTGCTCGGCAACCCTGAGCTGTTCTTCGAGCTCCTCAATATCGTCCCGGTAAGATTTCTCACCATTTTTGATCAGCTCATTTTTCTGGCTCAATATTCTTGCCAGCACACCCGTACCCCGATGTAACTGCTCAAAATCTCTGGGATAAACATTTTTATAGATCAGAATCGCAAGAAGCTTATTGGCATCAAGAAAACTTTCTCCATCGGTTTCCAGATTGGCCATATAAATGGCGTATTCATTAAAGATATTCTGAATCAACCTCAGGTCGTTCAGGTATCGTGAGACCTCCCGCAGGAATTGGCGGTTAAGACGGCTGTCTAGATCAAGTCTTTCCCCCTGTTCCAATACCTTATCGATCGAATTCGACGAGTTAATAATCGGTATGACAGGAACGATAAATTCAAAAAACTTGGTTCGCTCGGTATTGACAAACATATCGTCGCGCAGCGCGTAGAGAAATCTAATGACTCGCTTAACTCCGGCATTCGCGTTAACAAGGCTGTTTATTTCGCGCAGCGTGACAAAAACATCCGTATTTTTAAATCGGTCGATATCCTCAATAACGACAAGGTCATATTTTGTTCTCTGAAAGAAATAAATTATTTCATCCAGATGACGATTCAATATGGATGTCTGGTCATCATTGGCCGGTTTTATCTCAACATCCTTCAGCGAGATACTCTTGAGAGACAGCCCAAAGCTCGCGACATAGAGTTGATGTAATGTCGCCCAGAAGAATATTACCGCGAACCCGAAGGTTCCCAGATTGAACCCATTGCTGAGCGCTAGCGGATCAAAAAAATCTCCGCTGATAATATCTTCTCGCTGGGGAAACAGGTACCAAAGCGAGAGAATGCCAAGCGTTATGTAAAGAGACTTGAAAATCGACCAGAATCCGGGCGACTGGATTCTTTTGAACCGCGACAGTGGCAGTTTGTTGGCGTCAGCACCATACAACATCTGTTGCAGGATGCTTCTCTCAATCTCCTGGCGGCTTACCTTCTTGCTCCCCACCTCGGCCTTTGAATCGTCCTCGGGAACAAACGCGGCGAGAGAAATATTCAGCACAGGCCGCGGGTACTTCTTCAAGAAGGTTCTGATGATACTGCTCTTTCCCGACCCATAGGGGCCTGTTAGGGCAATGTTAGTAACATCCTTATTATTTGTCGCAAACACTAGTGCTTCGGTATATATGCCGTCCTTGTCTGCCTCGTCCGTGGGTGCGAGGTCCACGAACTTTGGCTGCGCGTCAGCGGAGAGACTTTTTCTTTCCAGAAAAGCTGCCCCCTGATCGAGACGCTTTACAAGCCAACGTATTAGGGAAATCATGCTCTTTTTCATTTGGAATGGAACTCAGTGGATCCGGGTAGAAAGAACCCCCTTTTGGATCAGAGGATTGTCTTTCTTCCATGGGGAAAGCCTGGGCGTCAGTGGACACCAATCTTGATTATCGGTCATAGTTTTTTCTCTTGCGTTTTTAACGCACCTTCAAGTTGTTCGAGCTGGCGGAGATCTTCAGCGTCGGCTGCTACACGCTCGGCAATACGCCGTTGCTGATCGAAGACCTCATAACGCTCACGGGCAACCTTCTCCATGCTCTCGCGACTGACTGAGCCAGCACCTTCGAGGATCGCCTGGTCATTAAAAGCCAGCATTCTATCGACGTTGTTACGCCAGAAGTCCAGGGTCAGCTCCTTCTGCTGTTTTACACGCAGCTCGGCCTGTTCCAGGAAGATCACTACCAGCCGATTCAGCGTGTCTATCTCATCGGCGCTCAGGTAGTTCTTGGCGATGATGACATCCTGCTTTCGTACCCGCGAACCACTCCAACTGGTCAATGCCATATTGGGTTGACTGGGATCAGAGCGCTTCAGGATCAGCTCGGCAGCGGTGTGATTGGTGGTGGCATAAAGCAGCTTGTTCTGCACTTCGGCAAAGAACAATGCGGTTTCACGCTCGCGAGCCTGGTAATCAGAACTAAGCTTAAACAGATCGCGAACCTTCTGATAAAAGCGCTTCTCCGAGGCCCGTATGTCGCGGATGCGTTCCAACAACTCATCGAAGTAATCCCAGCCGCCCGGATTTTTCAGACGCTCGTCATCCATCACGAAGCCCTTGCGCAGAAACTCCTTGAGATGTGTACTGGCCCACTGGCGGAATTGCACGCCACGCGGTGAACGCACGCGGTAGCCGATCGCCAGAATCAGATCGAGGTTGTAATAACTGATCTTTCGTTTGACCTGACGGCCCCCCTCAGACTGAACTGTCAAGGATTCCTTGACAGTTGCCTCTGGGTCTAACTCCTTGTCCTCAAAGATATTTTTTGCGTGCAAAGAGACGTTCTGCTTGGTGGTCTGGAACAGTTCAGCGATTTCCAGCTGACTCAGCCAGATGGTCTCGATCTCCACCCGCAGGTGGAGCCGGGTGTGACCGTCGTCGCTGGTGTACAGAATTAACTCGCTCATGCCTTTTTCCCTTTGGCTGTTTTGTCGGTTATTTTGATATACAGCTCAAACAGTTTTTCCAGTCGCTCGGTATCGTTTTTAAAACGGCGACCGATGTAGATGCGCTCCAGCACTTCATCGTTGCGTTCGTGGGCCGCGCGAAGGTTATCCGGCATGGTGTCTGGGTTGTAGAGGTCGGCGATGGTGGCAGGGAAATGGGCTTCGCGGGCCAGCAAAATATCTTCGGCGCAAAGGGTTAGATCAGCCTTGTTCTTTTCAGTCAAAGTAGGAACAGGGAAAGTGTTCCAGCCAAGGGTGTTGGAGTAGGAAAAATCCGTGCGCATACGCACGCAAACAGTACCGATCCAAACCCAGTGAAGTCGCGAAGCTATGAGTGCCATGTTCCCGTCTTATTCATGAAACCTGCCCATAAACAAAGAAGGCGAGCGGTTTATCCTTTATAATCAATATGTTCCGACAAGAACTTGATTAGAGGGGACCGCTCGCTATGGGTGAAACAATACCAACCTGGAAACCTACCTGCAACCCGTCTGTTTCTGTACGCCTCAGTGGTCGCAAAACCAGCAGTGATGGTGGAGCCTTTTTGCTGCGTGAAATCATGGATCGCAGCGGTGTGTGTGAGCAGCTTGGGCAGCAACTGCAGGACCATCGTGACCCGTCCAGAGTGCGGCACAGCCTGACCAGTCAACTGCGCACACTGATGTTCCAGCATGCTCAGGGCTGGGATGATCTGAGCGACACCCAGCTGCTGGGTGAAGATCCGGTGTTTCAGCTGGCCTGCAGCGATCAGCGCAGTACCACGCCGTTGACACAACAGCGGCCTTCCCAGCCGACGCTTTCCCGGCTGCTAAACCTGTTGGCCCTGGATGCCAACCGGGCTGTATTGCACGATGGTTTGCTGGATTTGGCCATGTGGCGCTTGTCTTCTATGCGCGGCGGCAAACCGCTGCCTTCGATCACACTGGACGTGGACGGTCTGCCCATCGAAACCTTTGGCAATCAGGCAGGTACTGGCTACAACCGCTATGTTGGCTGCACACACTACTCACCCCTGGTGGCCTCCATCGCTGAAGCCGGCGACATGGTGGGCGGACTGCTGCGCGAGGGGAATAGCGGCAATGCTGCTCAGGCCGATCAATGGATTCCCGGGCTGGTTCAGCGGATCCGGCAAACGACAGGCGCCCAAGTACAGGTGCGTTTTGACTCTGGCTTTACCGGTGGTCACACCCTGTCAGCGCTGGATGCAGAAAACATCCCCTTTGTTGGCCGCATTACCAGTAATGCCGTGCTGGACCGCATGGTCCAGCCTTATTTAAAACGACCGGTGGGACGGCCACCGGAACAATTGCGGGAGTGGTGCCACGAGTTTTATTACAAGGCAGAAAGCTGGGATCAACCTCGGCGCATTGTGTTGGTGGTCAGTGAACGACCGGACGACCTGTTTTTACATCACTTTTTTCTGGTGACCAGCCTGGATAGCAAAGACTGGCATGGCCATGAGGTTTTGAGCCTGTACCGCAGGCGTGGCAAGGCCGAGGGACACATGGGTGAGCTCAAAGACACATTGAATGTGCACTTGTCATCGACCTGCCGCGGCGCCTCGACCGTGCAGGACGTGATGGGACGCAACCAGGTCAACCTGCTGTTGGACCTGTATGCCTATCAGCTCATGCACAGCTTGCGAGTGTTGATGGAGTACATCACGCATCAAGGCTGGAGCTTGCGCAAGGTGCGTGAACAGACCCTGAAAATAGCTGCCACCGTTGCTGTGCATGCCCGCCGCATCCGGGTGCATATTGGCCGGGCGGGCAACAAATGGTGGCCAGACCTGCTCAGGCATCTATCCTGGCTGCATCAATCGCCGACATAAATATCGCTTTTTGCCGGACTCATTACGGAATCAGCCATGCGCCGAGGGATGCTCTCGTTTCTGTGCCGGAAAAAGCAACCAACGAGCTGAAATTTGGCTGGATTTTGCCAGGAACGACGAGGAAACTGTGTTTTTAAAGAACAAAAATCAGGCTGGGGCTGGGCTGTGTGTACCGGCGCAGAGATCCAGCGGAGCCGGGCGGTATTTTTTAGTGCTCATGAATAAGGCGGGTTAAGGGTAATGAAATAGCAATACAAAATTACTTCAATCAGCTTGTTAATGAGAAGCTCATTAAAGTTTCCGGTGATGACGTTGAATACGAAAGTTAATAAGGCGCACAAGTTGCGCGGCTCGCACCACTGTCGCCAGTAGGCTATTCGCACCCAGCGCCGGCCCCAATAATCCAGCTCAACGAGTGCTGATAGCCGCCTGCAATACCAAAATAGTTTATCCAGCCGCGTAAATACTTGCTGATTTTAAACCGCTGATAGCACTTTTTGCACTGCCCTCCCAGTGCTGGACAACCCAACACAAGTTACCTATTATTCAGTCATGTTCCGCTGATCGTTGATTAGCAACATGCCAAAAGCCGTGTACATGATGCAAAGCGGCGCTCACGTTGTGAGTTCATGTTTAACCTACCTACCCTTGGCGGAAAATACTTTCCGTCAGGACAAGTGTTTCTCCGCTTTTTGCTTTTTTGGAGAAACACCATGAGCATCCAGATCCCTGGAACCCTTGTCATCAAGACGATTACCGGTCGTTACGGCGACTTCAATACTGCAAAGCTCTCAACTTCAATAGGTGAGTTCGTTATCAAGGATGCAGTCCTTGATCAGTACACAGCTGGTCGCTATGAAGGCTCGTTCCTGATCCAGCAAATCAAACCCTCTTACTACTCCACTGCTGGCGGCACACTGATCGTCGAGATCCGTGCATACCTCGAATCTATGTCTCTTGACGGTTTTGACGCAACTGTCACAGCTGATGATGAGATGATTCAAGACCCGGTTGAAGAAGAAACCCCTCAGCTTCCGGATTTAGAACCGGAACCTGCAGAGCTTGAAACACCGACCTCTGACATCCCGCCAGCCGAGATTCCGTCTCTTGAGGACAAAATTACCTTCATAACAGTTGGTGACAAAACCCAAAAGGCTCAATCAAAACCACAAGCTCAGAGCTCCGAGGAAATGCCTTTTGGCATGACCGAAGAGGAGTTGGAACAACAGGCTGACCCTGATCCGGACAAAGCATTATTTGGACTTATCTGGCCGCTCGGTCAGGAGGTGCGCCTCGATGCCACTGTTGATCGTTTGACCCAGCGTTCCCAAGTTGCACGCTTGCGTGAGCTTGGCTACGAGATGGATATCAAATCTCAGATGTGGAAGCAGCCGGCTTACACTTAACGTCACCGCCACCCAGCTCTGCTTGGGTGGCCACTTACAAAGACTCAAGGAGCACGATATGAGTCGCCCTGCACCCTTAATGCTAATGCGAGATTACAACGTTTCTATAGAGCGTAGAACTCCCGAGCTTCAAAATACTAGGACGGTATTCAGTAGAAACATGCTGGATGCTGACCAACTGATCCAAGTGGCCAGTCAGTTTGGGATTCAGTACAGCCTGGAAAGCGATACGTTGTTTTTGAGCAACCCAGTAAAGCACAAAGGAAAAAATCTTTTGTATTCATTAAAACTACACTTGGTCGGCAAAAAGCCAACCAGCTTAAAAGAGTTTAGGCGCGTTGCTAAGTTTATCAACGCAACTACCCTCTAACTCACTCATAACCAACCCTTTGGCGGAAAGTACTTTTCCGTCAGGAAACGTGTTTCCCCGCCTTTTTGGAGAAGCACCATGACCATGCAAACACAAAAAATCGCTATAGAAATGCTGCGTACTTGTGAAGCTGCAAACTTGCCAAAGCATTACGCTACAGACATTAGCATCGATGTTTTTTGCATCATTAATTCTAATGCAGACCAGTTCGTCTGGCTGCTACGGAATAATGGCTCAAGTATTCTGCCTGTTGAACAAGGCGCAGAGCCCATCACCATCACCTATTATATTGAGGGTATTGGGCGTGACAGCTCGGCTAAAACATTTCTGATTGATAGCAGGACCTGCGCAATCAAAGAAATACCGTTAACCCAAGCCACTATCATTGCGCATCTTCCACCAAAGCTCGACACAAGCGCTGCACCTAACCTGATTATGGGGCAGGTCCAGCAAGTGCTAGAGCAAGGCTGCAATAATCGTTTGTGGGGAGTCTTTAATCCACCAAAGTCGGCGGATCAGTTTAGCTTTTCAGGCTGGACTCAATATTTTTTAGAAAATGGAAATCAGCCTATGGTTGATTTTATGCGCAAAGCGTTTTCGGCAATTTGCTCCGAGCAGGCTGTAGCATGAACCTTCTGAAAATTTATCTTGAACCGCTGCCCTATATGCACTTTCTTTGGAGATCCTAATCTCAAGCTCTAACCCTAAAACCCTGCTTCCGCAGGGTTTTTATTGTCCAAGCTCTGAAAGCTGGACAGCCAAACATTACTGTTCTAATCTTGCAAAATGTTCAGCTGGTCGTTGACTGGCAACATGCCCAAGCCGATGTACATGATGAAATAATCGGCACTCACGTTGTGAGTTCATGTTCTACCTACCTTTTATCTTACCCTTGGCGGAAAATACTTTTCCGTTAAGGGATTTGTGTTTCTCCGCCTTTTGCTTTTTGGAGAAACACCATGCAAAACACTCCCTCCATCGGCCACATCTTAGAGATGCCCGATTTACAGGTTGACGCTCTCTGCACAGACCAAGATGGCTACTTGTCATTTCTGTCTGTATGGGGTCGCGACACTGCAACCCAAGAGCTTCTCGCTCGCCTGACATTGCCAGCCAATGAAACTGCCAGCCTTATTCAAGGCTTTAACCTGCGACTGGACAACAAGAGTTCAACGAGCACCAATAAAATTCTCGTAATCCCAGATCTGTTGGAAAAAACCTTTTCCAGAACCTTTGGCCGAACCAAGTTTGGCTCTATCAACAACCTTTGGCTGTATGACAGTCGGGCTGTAAAAGCAGACAAGGCAAATCACACTGCGTTTATTGTCTTACGTGACAACGGCGATACCCAGTCGTTAGACCAACTGCCACAGCACCCGGAATTCGGGAACTGCTTGCAACAGCTGATAAGTGTCTCACCGGTGCCCATCCTGGAACATTGGGCTCCTGTCGCTTTTAAAGCTGCATGTGAGCTGGAAATGGTATCGCTGCACACCTCATATCTGGGCAAAGCGCTGTGCGCTGAAATCGCACTGAAAGAGTCTGTGTTTCAGCACAGGATCAGCGAACTGATTTGCAACGGCACTCTCACCGTAAACGCTTAACCCCCCTATTGCCTGTCCAAGCAAATCTCACACTTAAATTCGTATGAAAGGAGGCCTACCATGGCTCTCATGTTCCCTCGTGTTGCCCGTAACTTTGCAAAAAACGGGTATTACCCTACTGATGAACAAACCCTTGAGCGGATCCTTGCTCTAATCACTTCGCCTGAAACCGGTGAGGTGAATGTAATTGACCCCTGTGCTGGCGAAGGTGTTGCCATTGCCGAAGTGAAGCATCACCTCGGTAAAGATAATACCAGCGCTTATGCTGTCGAATACGACCATGAGCGAGCCACTCACGCAAAGACCATTACAGATCATTGTTTACGCAGCGATCTAATGGACACAATGATCACACGCCAGGCTTTTGGCCTGCTGTGGTTAAACCCACCCTACGGCGACATGGCAAGAGATACCACCGGTATTGCTGCTTACCAGGGTACTGGGCGCAAACGCCTAGAAAAGCTGTTTTACCAACGCACGCTACCGTTGCTGCAGTATGACGGCACTCTGGTTTTCATACTTCCTGGCTATGTGCTGGATATGGAACTGGCAAACTGGCTGACCAATCACTTCACCGACCTCGCTGTATTTGAGGGCGTGGACAAAACCTTTAAGCAGGTTGTGATTTTAGGCAGGCGTGTACGCACAAAAGAAACGCAGCAAGATGGAGACCGGCGAGCTTTTAGAGATCGCTTGGTTGATATCGGGGCTTCTAGGCTTCAAGCCGATGAGCTTCCACCTGTAGGCGATGCTGTCATGAGCTATGTTGTTCCGCGCGCTAACAAAGACGTAGGGCAATTCTTTCGTATCTCGATGGATGTCGAACAGATGCAAGAGGAAATAGCCAGAAACGAAGGTTGCTGGGCTGATTTCAATCATGTGTTTGCTAGCACTGACAAGCTTGCACAGCGTCAACCAGCCAGACCTTTATCGGACTGGCACTTAGCACTTTCCTTGGCTGCTGGAGCAATCTCCGGAGTGATCCACTCACCTAAAACAGGTCGCACCTTGGTAGTCAAAGGTGACACTTATAAAGCTAAAACACGTCGAACCGAGTTTCGGGAAGATGATGAGGGCAATCTAATTGAAACCATCACTGACACTGATGTTTTTGTACCAGCCATCAAAGCTTGGGATATGACACTTGGCTCTGAACTGTTTGGACAAATCCTGTCAATCAGTGACAAACCAGCTGAGAACAAACCATTGTTCGAACTGGGACGGGTCGTGGCCACTCAAGGTGTTGACCACATTGTACGAAGAGGTTTTCTTGATCTTCAACCACTACTGAACAGGCATTTGTCAGGTGATTGGGGCGAGATTGCTGCAGAAGACTGGAAGCTCAATGATGACAGTCTAAACCCTGAACCAGATGCTAACGGAGAGAGTTATCCGGGACGGTTGTTTTCTTCTTATGACGTGGATGACACATTCTCGGGAGAAGGCAAAATCTGGATCATCACCGAATGGGATAGAAGCGTTACCACTATTCTGCTTCCATCTGAATATTAACCCACCTCAAAAAAACCGGCTTAGGCCGGTTTTTTTATGCCTGCAGAATGCGCCGCTATCTCTTTGCTATAATGCAGTGGTGTATCGCTGGTCGTTGACTGGCACACGCACACGCCCAAAGCCTTTGTACACCACGAAACATGAGGCGCTCATTTGAGCTGGTGTTCACCTTTACCCACCCTAGCGGAGACTTGTCTCGCTAACACCTCAGGTGGTGAGTTATGGCTGGGTGTAGAAGATGATGGCAAGGCCAGTGGCTTGCATCTTAAACACCAAAACACCACACATTTATTGGGGCTGATTGCCGAGCAAACCACGCCACCTTTAGTAGTGTCAGTTCAGCAACATTGCATCGATTCAGTGATTGTCGCGCAAATTATCGTACCGCGCACCAATACTCTGATAGCTACATTTGAAGGCATGTATTTAAAACGCCGTATTAAAAACGACGGCACACCTGAATGCATTCATATTGACCCTGAAGACAAAGCCTAGACAATCAACTTAACCTGTTTTAACAGCTAAATAGTTAGGCTGACCAGGTCTTCAAACACCATTAAAGCGCGACACCTGCAGCCTTGATCGCTGTTAAGCGTGCCGGACCAATACCCGAGATCGATTGCAACTGTGACAGCTGAGTAATAGGTCGCAAAGCAATCAGTGCATGCGCACGCTCGCTACCTATATGTGGCAAGCTTTGCAATTGCTGCAGTGTTGCGGTATTCAGATTAATCAGCGCAGATGTGTTTCTTACTAGGGCTGGTGTTGAACGGTTTTGCGCAGAGCTTTCAGTTGTAAAGTGCTGCCGCGGATTTACCTCAAACCTTGGCGCTATTTCTTGATCCGCTATCTGCAAACGTAATCCAGCAAAGTCTGCAAACACCTGCACTAAGGCATCTTGCATGACCGTGCGCTCACCCAAGGCTAAAACCAATTCATCGGCGGCGAATAAACCTGCTACCGCCTCATCCTCAGTGGCAATACCCGCATACTGCTGAGCGAGTAACGCCATAATAACGCGCGGATCAGCGGCAGTTTGCCCTTCAGCTTGATCACGCGCCTGCTCAAGTTGCTGCGCGATATCTGCTAACTCAGCTACGGCTGTGGATAATAAAAGCCTATCGCCTGGATGCAGGTGAATATGCTGAGTCAGTCGCAGTGCAGCCTCATCAGCCGTTATTCCAGCACCCCAGCCAAGCAAAATTAACTGCATAGCGGTTAATAACTCTGGCTGAGTCCACTCACTGATTTCTGGCTGAAATAACAGCCGTGCCGTCTTAAAAGAACGCTTCAGCCGAGCATGACTGATACGTTGTTTAAGCACATCTAAGCCATAAGGTATCGACAGCACTCGATCAAATAGCCAAATCACCAGCGTGATGATCAGTTGCAGCACATACTTCAAAGCATGCCAGGCCATTTGTACACTTTGGGTCAAACTGAACAGCAGCATATAGATCAATTGAATATTGGCCGCTTTTTTACCGCGCAACTGCACACCGGCAATTTTGACTGAGGAACGATTGGGCTTAACCCAGTTAAAAGTGCCCAATGAGTTACGTGTCGAAACGGTGACACCACTTTTAGATAGATTCAGGCGTGTCGGGCCACTGCCATAACGCCCCTGCAGCACAAAACGACCATTTTGCAGGGCGATACGTGTATTTTTGACCACGCGACTCGATACGCGTAAGCCATGCTTAGTATTGGCCGTCACAGTTAACCCAGCAACTTTCACCTGCTTACGCAGAGCAATCCCACCGGTGCGACTGACACGCAGATGACGGCCACGGTGTTCAATACGCTTTTGCTTACCCAACGTATCTTTTTTACCAATATTTAAAAAGCCCATGTCAGCCTCCTGCCCACCTGTGCATTCTATCTATAAACCTATTTAGAGGCTAAAAACACATTCTAAACTATTAGATAGATTATCAGCCCGCAAAACATATATCAGCGTAAGAGCTCAGTGACAGCGCATATACAAAAACAGCGTATGCAATCGACATTGCTATACGCTGTTATAGGCTGACTCTGCTAACCAGACTAAAGGATCGCAGTTGCAAGTTCGCAAGAGACTGTAACTAGAAGAACCAATCTGCAGACACCTTAAAGGTACGTCCTGGCTCCCAGTTCGCATAGTGCTGACCAGCGACTGCTGTTGCGGTATTTTTAGTTTGCACCGTGCGCACAGTGACATGATCGGCATAATGCTTATCGAACAGGTTTTCCACGACAAAGTTAACTTGAAAGCGATCCAGATCTGCCAAAGGTGACCAACCTAAACGTAAATTATGCACGCCATAGCCTGGCTTATCAGGACGACCTAACGGCACATCGTTCAAGCGTTTCACTGCAACCAAGGTATAGCCGGCATTCAATGCTGGCGTTAAAGTCCAGTTTGCATCCAAAACCAATCGATCCCCAGTCGACACACCCACACGGGCTGACTCACCACTGGTATCCATAGGTTGACCATTCCAGTTACGCACCACATTATGGCTGTAGGTCATGCTCAATAAAACATCATTGAGACCCCAATGCCCTGCCAGTTCATAACCATGACTGCGTACAGCTCCCGGCGCATTACGAATATGATCTGTAACGCCTTTCATACCTTCGCCTGGGACAATCTGATAGTCACGAATATGGGTGTTATACATCATAAAACTTAAACCTAGATGATCGCCCGGCGTCAACACCGACATATCATGCCAGCGCACACCCAGCTGACGCTGCTGCGCATATTCAGGTTTTAAATGACCATTTTTGCCAAGACGAAAATCGCTTGAATACTTTTGCAACCAGCCCGCCTGATTGAGCTTGGCACCCCGTGCTGACTCGCCATAACCGGCAAATAAGGTCAGATCTATAGCGGACAATGGATCCCATTCAATAGTGGCGTTAGGCGAATACACTTCACCTTTACTGCCCGCACCATTAGCATAATTGGTATCATAAAAATCACCACGCCCACCCACAGATAAGCGCACCGGCCCCCACTGCATGCGATTCTGAATAAACACACCATGATTTAAGGCACGCTCATCGTAATGATCCTGACTGTCCCAGCGGCTACCGCGATCGTGGAAGTGATCAAAACCAGTCACTAAGGCATGCTGAATCGGCCCTAAAGCAAAGCGCGAGGTATTACGTACGCTGCCGCCTAGGCTGCGAGTTTCATAGGTTTCATCGCCCTTATCACGATACAACTCCAAGCGACTGACGTTGTGATACACAGTCGTCTCTACATCAACGAACGGCTGACCCGTCGGTTGATAACGGTGATTGACCGTCACTGTATCGCGAAAGGTTTCTTGATCATCATCCGCTTGAATATCATTACCCGTCTGCCATGGCATATTGGCACGCAAAGTACCGCCCGAGTTGGTGTTGCGCTCTGCAGCAATACGTAAACTATGGCCGTCTTTTTCCAGCATACTGAGCTTAAATAAATAGCTGCGATTATCACCATCAGTCGACTGGATGCGCTTTCCCTTACCATCTTTTGACGTTCCGCTGTCCAGCGTACGTACATAGCCGAGCAAGCCGGTTGAATCATTTAACAGGGTGTAGGCTGATGCGACCCCACCATGGGTGCGAGTTTTATCTTCAAACTGCGCACCAAGGCGTGCGCCAGTTGTTTGCCCTGGGTGCAATAAATCTTGCGCATCGACTGTGGTAAAACGTACGCTACCACCCAGCGCACCCGGCCCGACATCAGCAGCAGCCGGCCCTGTATCCACCGAAACTTGCTTATACAAATACGGATCAACCTGAACCCGTCCTTGGTGGTGGAAGGTATTGGCCCCTTGACGCGCACCATCAATCTGAATATTTAAGTTCAAATCTTCGACACCACGCAACATGATTTTTTGCCCATTACGTGATCCTGAGCCCACTTGCACGCTGGGTTCAGTGACAAAAACATCACGTAAACCCTTTGCCATGGTTTTTTGTAAGCGCTCAACATCAACATGATGTGTATGAGGCGAATCCTCAAATTCTTGCTGCTGAGCTTTAACGGTTTGCTCAGGCAGTCGCAGAGACGAGTCCTCAGTATCCTGCGCAAAAACAAAAGGAGTGACTACAGCGCAAGCTGTTGTAATAAAACTCACTGATAAAATACGGCGCTTTTTTAGCCGCAAGGGTGGCAGAGTATCCATTCAAAACATACCAATACGTTATAATATAACTCGATATATTACAGCGAATAAAAACTAAAATGCAAGGGGGTTTTAATTGCAGAATATAAGCGGCCAGACAGAAGCAAGCCTACTTGCTATATAGAAGCCATAATTGAAGACATACACTGCTGTTTTAATATCAAACGATTTGAGAAAAGGAGCCGCTCTCTCAACGCATCGGCAGATGGCCAGCCTCAAGCCACTGATGCTGTATCAAACAGTAAAAAGACTATACCCACAGATACAAAAACGGCGCTGAATTTCTTCAGCGCCGTTTTTAATGTAAGCATCTTTTTAACGACTAGCTTACTTTCTTTTTAGGTGTTTTACTGCAGAACGGTAAATTCAAAAAGTGCTCAAGTGAATCATCTAAAATATCCAACCACGGCTCAGGCAACTCAGGTGCCAAGGTGTTGGTTAAGGTTGAGCGGTAGGCTTTTTCTCTAAAGCCCATAATGTCGACTTTTTTATCTTTTTGCCATTCTTTAAAGATCTCACCCTGCTTTTCTACAGCAAACTCAGGGTAGTCAGTCACATTGGTTAAGTCGCGAATATACTGAGCTTGGAAGTCGATATCACCATCAACATTCGTCACTTTTTCATATTCAGCCAACCATTCCTGCTCGTCGGCTTGACGTACGGCCAACTCAGGCAACTGGATCTTGTCAAGAATCACATCACGTGCATACCACGCTTGTGCATCAAACATATTGAAGGTGAAATACTGATCCTGCATCCCGTCTTATTCACGAGCCTTGACCTAAAATAAAGAAGGCGAGTGGTTTATCCTTTAAAATCAATATGTTCGGCAAGAACTTGATTAGAGAGGGCCACTCGCCATGGGTGAAACACTACCAAGCTGGAAACCAGCCTGCAACTTATCTGTTTCAGTGCAGCTCAGTGAACAAAAAACCAGTAGTGATGCCGGTGCATTCTTGCTGCGCGAGGTGCTCGATCGCAGCGGTGTGATTGAGAGCTTGGATCGGCAGTTGCTGGATGATCGTGCCCCCGCACGTGTGCAACATAGTTTGTCCAGTCAGCTTCGTACTCTGCTGGTTCAGCGTGCGCTGGGCTGGGACGATCTGAGTGATACGCAAACACTAGCAAACGACCCAGTTTTGCAGCTGGCCTGCAGCGATCAGCGCAGCACCACGCCACTAGAGCAGCCCCGTCCTTCGCAGCCAACCCTGTCGCGTCTTCTGAATCTGTTGGCCACAGATATCAACCAGGCTGCATTTCATGACGGTTTGCTCGACATGGCCATGTGGCGACTGTCTTCGATGCGCAGCGGCAAGCCATTGTCATCGATCACGTTGGATGTCGATGGCCTGCCCATTGAAACTTTTGGCCAACAAGTCAGAACGGGCTACAACAGCTATGTTGGTTATTCACACTACTCACCGCTGGTGGCTTCTATCGCTGAAACGGGCGACATGGTTGGCGGCCTGTTACGAGAGGGAAACAGCGGTTGTGCAGTACAAGCTGAGTACTGGATTCCCAAGCTGGTTGAACGGATTGGCAAGACAACCGGCACCAAGGTCAGAGTTCGTTTTGATGCGGGTTTTACTGGCAACCCAACACTTTCGGCACTGGATGACGCCAATATTGAATATGTTGGTCGATTGTCCAGCAATACCGTACTTGAGCGCGAAGCGGCACACTATCTCAAGCGCCCAGTGGGTCGGCCAACCCATCAACTACGCGAGTGGTGCCATGAGTTTTACTATCAGGCACAATCTTGGGAGAAGCCGCGCCGCATTATTTTAGTGGTCTGCGAGCAACCGGATGATCTGTTTTTAAAACATTTTTTCCTAGTCACCAGCCTGGACTGGAAAGACTGGACACCGCATAAAATTCTGCAGCTGTACCGCAAGCGCGGGAAAGCTGAGGGGCACATGGGCGAACTGAAAGACACGCTCAACGTTCACCTATCTTCTACCTGCCGTGGTGCGTCTACCGTGCAACAGGTGATGGGCCGCAATCAGGTCAGCCTGCTGCTGAGTCTCTACGCTTATCAGATGATGCACAGTCTGCGAGCGCTGATGGAGCGCGTACACAAAAGGGCTGGAGCATACGCAAAGTCCGCGAGCAGATCCTGAAAACAGCAGCAACCGTGGCCGTGCATGCGCGAAAAATAGCAGTTCATATCGGACAGTCCGGCGGCAAATGGTGGCCCAGTCTGCTTAAAAACTTGCCTCGACTGCATCAGGCTCAAACTTAAACCGAGGCACGCAACAAACAGGTTATCGGCTGAACGGCTGAGGTTTTATCTTGCCTAAATGATAAGAAAAGCTGTGAAAGAGTTGAAAGCAGGCACAAAACCTTTCTGTTTTTACGCTGACAAAGTAAATACACTACCGAAAATCGTACCCTCCAGCCCGAAAACGGTTAGAGGGTCATCAAGCTGCCGAAAATGAGTCACTTTGAGAGCTCTCATGAATAAGACGGGATTATCCGCTAGGGATAAGTCCGACGAAAACAGCTTAACCTTATCGCAAACAAATCAGCCACCCAACTCCATACAGGCGACTGTCCGCAAGCTGACCGTGTTCGGCTAAACCACATAAGCCCGCTGTTGCGGGCTTTTTTGTTAAAAATTCCAGTTAATAACTACGGGGTTATTCGCAAAACTCACAAGACCTTCACTATGAAGATAGATAAAACTCATACAGTCTCTGAAGCTATAAGTGATAACGCCTGAATAGCTCTATGTGTTTTGGAGCAGCTACAATGGTTCATTGTGCCCTAACAGACATTCTTGTACTCTTTCGACACATAACTCTTAAAACTACGGATAACGAACATGAGTGATGAAATCATGACCGTTAAGGATGTTGCCGCTTATCTCAAGCTCAACGAGCGTACGGTGTATCGCATGGCAACCTCAGCGAAGATACCTGCGTTCAAAGTAGGCACATCGTGGCGATTCAAACGTGAAGAGCTTGAGAAGTGGATTGAACAGCACAAGAATGACAAGCCGTCATAGGGAATATTGCAGTGATATTGGATAACAAAAACAGCGGTCACGTTGGCCACGAGCTTAAAAAACATACCTTTGATGATGCTAAGCTTTCTGTGCTGTCGAGCCTATTCACTCTCTATGGTTTCTCGACACTCAAACAAGAGCTCAAACAGCTAGACTCTGCAAGACTTCTACTCACCAACTGGGAGGCAACGTCGCTGCAAACACTGGTTGGTGCAGAAGCTGAAGTTCGGCTACTAAACCAGTTGCAACAAAAGAGGATTGCTGCTGAGTTTTCACAGTGGCTGGCCAGCAAAGTGGATGTCAAAGCCAGTATCAATAGCCAGCCAGGCCAGAACATTATTCATCTAAACTCTGGCGATCACAGCTACGCAATTCATGGCAGCGCTACGCTCTCACCTATTGGGCTTGGTGAAGTGCGATCAGAGACCTTGCAGATGAATATGGGCTTGTCAGACTCAGAGAGCACCAAACACCTGCTATCTTGGTTTGATACTGTCTGGAGCGATGCTAGCAGCGCGCGCAACATCAAAGCTGAGCTGATTAGCAAGCTTGATTATATCGCTGCCGATCGGCCCGCTAACCTGATCTATTTCCTTACGCTGTTTCATATTTTTAAAGACTTCATTGAAGATATTGATGAAGACAGCATTATTCGCAGTAAAACGGGTTTTAAAGACACACAGGTTTGGAACAAACTCTACAGATTCCAGAAAGATGGCGTGCTAGGAGCTATTGATAAGCTTGAAAAATATAACGGCTGCATTATTGCCGACAGTGTGGGCCTGGGTAAGACTTTTGAGGCCCTAGCGGTTATCAAGTATTACGAGCTGCGTAATGACCGTGTTCTAGTGTTGTGTCCCAAGAAGCTACGTGACAACTGGACGATGTGGGCGGTTAACGATAAGCGTAACTTGCTGGCTGCCGACCGTTTTAACTACGACGTGCTGAACCATACAGACTTGTCACGACTAAAAGGCTACTCCGGTGAAATCAACTTAGAGACCCTAAACTGGGGCAACTATGACTTGGTGGTGATCGACGAGTCGCATAACTTCCGTAACACCCCCAGCAAAGCCGAAGGCAAAAGCCGTTACGAGCGCTTAATGAATGACATTATTCGCGCTGGCGTTAAAACCAAAGTGTTGATGTTATCAGCGACGCCAGTGAATAACCGCATGAATGACTTGAAAAATCAGGTCGCCTTTATTACTGAAGGTCGTGATGATGCCTTTACCGAGCAAGGTATCAAAAACATTGAGTCCACTTTGCGCTTAGCCCAAACACAGTTTAATAAATGGACAGAAAAACCTGCGGAGCAACGTACCACAGGCTCCTTATTAGACGTGATGAGCTTTGACTACTTTAAGCTGCTCGATATTGTCACTATTGCGCGTTCGCGTAAGCACATTGAAAAGTACTACGGTACAGCTGATATTGGTGAGTTCCCGACACGTTTGCCTCCCAAGAATATCTATGCCGAGATTGATTCGTCAGGCGAGTTTCCACCACTCGAACAAGTGAACAAAACCATTCGCTTATTATCACTGGCTGGCTATTCTCCGCTTAAGTTTGTCCGCACCGAGAAAAAAGCAGAATACGCCCGTCGTTATGACCAAGCTGTTGGTGGCGGCAAAGGGGTTTTCAAGCAAGTTGACCGCGAAGAGAGTCTGACTCACTTAATGCGCATCAACCTGCTCAAGCGTATGGAAAGCTCGATTCACTCATTTACCCTGACTGCCACTAAGCTTGCGTTACAAATTGATAATTTGCTGGCTAAAATTGATGCCCATGAGTCTGACGATGTTGATGCACTTAGCATTGAAGACCTACATGATTTTGAGCTGGAGTCCACCGAGTTAGAAACCTATATGGTGGGCAACAAAACCAAAGTGTTGCTACAAGATATGGATTTAATTCGTTTCCGCCAAGAGCTTGAGGCCGACCAAGCACTATTGAATAACATTGCGCAGACAGCAAAAAAAGTCTCCGCCGAGCGTGACGCTAAGCTTGAGCTTCTTAAGCAAATCATTACCGGTAAAGTGCAAAGCCCGCTGAACCCTGACAACAAGAAAATCATTGTCTTTACCGCTTTTGCTGATACTGCACAGTATCTGTATGCCAATTTAGCGCAATGGGCGCAACAAGAGCTCGATATTCACAGCGCCTTAGTCACCGGCGGCGGTACCAATAAAACAACCTTGTCAGGATTAGGCTCGGACCTGAATAACATCCTGACAGCTTTCTCGCCGATATCTAAAGAGCGTAATAAAGTAGACCCCACCGCGACCACGGAACTGGACTTGCTGATTGCTACCGACTGCATCAGTGAAGGCCAAAACTTGCAGGATTGCGACACCTTGGTCAACTACGATATCCACTGGAACCCAGTGCGAATTATCCAGCGCTTTGGCCGTATTGATCGCTTAGGCAGTCAAAACACGCAAATTCAGCTGGTGAACTTTTGGCCGAACATGGAGCTGGATGAGTACATCAACCTAGAAGCACGGGTATCTGGGCGTATGGTACTGCTAGATATCTCAGCGACCGGTGAAGAAAACGTCATTGATGACAGCACCAATGAAATGAATGATTTGGAATACCGTCGTAAACAACTGCAGCAACTCAAAGATGCCGTGGTTGATTTAGAAGATATGAGCGGTGGCGTGTCTATTACCGACCTTACTCTGAATGATTTTCGTATGGATTTATCGGGTTATATGGCCAACAAAGACAGCTTGGCGCTACTAGAGCAAATGCCCTTTGGTTTGTACTCGGCGGTGAGCCTCGATGCAGGCTTGATTGAGGAGGGTTTTCAGCCTGGTGTTATTTTCTGCTTAAAGAATATTCGCAGTGGTAAAGAGGCGGTGCAGGTTGATGATAATTACCCCTTAGCGCCTTACTTCTTAGTCTATGTGCAAGATGATACTGGCTCAGGCCATACCGCTGTTGAACTTAACTTTACTCAAAGTAAGAAAATACTCGACTTGCTGAAACGCCAAGCCTTTATGCACCAGTCACTCGATACAGCAGCCATTGCCGCACTCAACCGCCGTACACGCCACGGACGAGACATGACGGATTACCAGCGGCTGCTTGCGGTGTCGGTTGATAGTATCGCTGCGAAGAGTGAAGAAAAGGGGGTCGCTAGCTTATTTACTAAAGGTGGCACTGTATTAAGTGCCACCAGCAGCCAAGGTATTGAAGATTTTATGGTGGTGTCCTATTTGATACTGACAGAGGCTGACCATGGCTGAGTTGAATCTAGGACTGCCACAATTTGAAGCTTTTTTTAACACTCTAGGTGTGCCGCCGAGCTGCCTACTGAATCAACCACTGTTCAAGAAAATGTTTGCTGAGCATGATGAGCTGGACGCTAAGGATAAAAAAGCCTTAAAAGAGCACGTAAACAAAATCCGTTGGCTGTACACGCTCAAACCCAACACTATTAATATTGCACCCTACCAGGATGAGTTGCGTGAGTATGGTGAAGTGGCGGTGCTGCAGGTCGAACTCGCTGAAAGCAAGCGCATGGACAGCAAACTGATGGAGCAAGTCGGACACTTTATCAACCGTGCGATTCCTTACCCGCTAGTTATCTTCTTTACCGATAGCCAGCATAGCCACGCGGTTGCCGAAGGCAAAGAGCAGTTAACCCTCTGCCTTGCTGATAAACGTATTAACCAAGCCAATCAAGAAAAATGGGTGATTGAAGAAGTCCTACTAGCACCTAGTGTGGCGCTGGCAGACAGCTCCGTTAAAGCCAAAGAATTTTTAACCAGTTTGCAGTTAGCCAACTTGCCCTTTTCTAACTTCTGGCAGCTCTATCAAGCGCTCATGAGTCGCGTGGTAGCAGGCCAGTGTGCTGAGATCACCGGCCGTTATCGCGTGATAAGTAATGGCGACCAGTCACGCCAAAATTTACAAGCCTATCTACAGTTAGAGCAGACCATTAAGCGCCTGCGCAGCCAAATTAAAAAAGCTGAGTTTAGCCAACAGGTGACGCTCAATACCCAAATCAAACAACACGAACAAACGCTCAAGCAATTGGCTGAGTATTTGTAAGGCGACTGTTTAGGCCTATTCAGTTTTAGTATTTACGAGGATTCAGCATGACTAAAGTTATTCCCCCTATGGACAGCACCAGCACCGATATAGTTGCCGATAACATCAGTAAGTTAAAAGAACTGTTTCCCGAAGCCTTCACCGAAGGCAAAGTTGATTTTGATGCCTTAAAAGAAGTGCTGGGCGAATACGTTGATGGCCGTGATGAGCGCTATAGCTTTACTTGGAACGGCAAAAGCAAAGCACGGATGATTGCGCAAACCCCCAGCACCGGCACCTTGCGCCCTTGTAAAGAAGAGTCTGTGGATTGGGACAGTACGCAAAACCTGTTTATTGAAGGTGATAACCTGGAAGTGCTCAAGCTGCTGCAAAAGAGCTATCACAAAAAAGTAAAAATGATTTACATCGACCCGCCGTATAACACCGGTAAAGACTTCGTTTATAAAGATAATTTTAAAGACAATATCAAAAATTACAAAGAAATTACCGGGCAAGTGGATGGTGAAGGACGTAGTTTATCCAATAACCCAGAAACCAGTGGGCGTTATCATACGGACTGGTTGAATATGATGTACCCACGCTTGAAGTTGGCGAGAAACCTACTGAGAGACGATGGTGTTATCTTTATTAGCATTGATGATAATGAAGTAACGAATCTTAAAAATATTTGTGATGAGATCTTTGGCGAAGAAAACTTTATTGGCACATTCGTTGTTAACGCAGCACCGAATGGTAGAGATTACGGTCATATTGCTAAAAACCATGAGTTCTGTGTTTTTTATAGTAAAAACATATCAGAGTGCGACACAAATTTAATTCCTGACGCAACTAAGACATTTAAGTTTGAAGATGAAGTAAGCGGATTTAATATCCATCCACTTTATAATAGTAACGAGGCCTTCCATAAAGGTAATCGTCCAAATTTATATTATCCATTTTATCTTTATACAGATCGCCCTATTAAAGAATTTGAAGGTGATTTTTACGAGATAGGATTAGATAAAACATTTAATTCGATAGAGGTATATCCGCCGTTATCACAGAAAAACTCTGTACAGTTTGTTTGGCGGTGGGGGAAACAAAAGTCTATTGAGAATATGAATCAAGAAATAATGGGTTATAAAACCTCGTCAGGTGAGTACCGCATTGTGCAAAAAATGCGTACTGACGAGAAGTTGGTGCGCTCTATAATCTCAGGTAAAGAATATACATCTAGAAGAGGGACATCTGAGGTTGAATCATTGCTTGGCGGTAAGTATTTTAGCTTTCCAAAGCCTTTAGCACTACTTAAGACGTTTGTGATATCAGGTATGCAGAATGACTCATTGATGCTTGATATGTTTGCCGGTTCAAGCTCCTCTGCTGAAGCGGTAATGCGTATAAACGCTGAAGATAAAGGTTCTAGACAGTTCATTATGGTTCAGCTTCCCGAAGCTCTAGACGGAAAGTCTGAAGCGTCGAAAGTTGGTTATAAAACTATAACTGATATCAGTAAAGAACGTATCCGCCGCGCTGCGGCTAAAATTCAAGCAGAAAACCCTGGCTACGATGGCGACCTTGGCTTTAAGGCTTTCAAGCTCGACTCCACCAATATCAAACCTTGGGAGCTCGATTTTGACTTCACTGCACAAGACCTTGAAGACCAAATATCTAATATCAAAACTGACCGTAAAGAGGAAGATGTCCTGTACGAAGTGCTCTTAAAGTACGGCCTGGACTTAACCCTGCCCATCACCGAACACAGCATTGATGGCCACAAAGTATTCAACATTGGCATGGGCGCCTTGATGGTTTGTTTGAGCGATAAGATTTCTCTTGAAGTCGCCGAAGGTATCGCCAAGCTGAAAGAAGAGCTTAATCCTGAAATCATGCGTGTGGTATTTAAAGACGCAGGCTTTGCCGATGATGTAGTGAAAACCAATGCACTGCAGATTCTCAAACAAGCAGGCATTGAAGACGTTCGGAGCCTGTGATGAGTAACAGCGATAAGGCACCTAACAAACCGATAGATATGAATGGACAAGGTCTTGTTCAGGATATTAGGGCGATTATTTCTCAAGCTCGGTCTTTGACACGGCGCAGTGTCAACTCCTTGCAGGTTATTTCCAACTATCTGATTGGCATGCGCATTGTTACTGAGGAACAAGGAGGACATGAGCGGGCTGAATATGGTCAAGCGATCTTAAAGGAACTGTCGGCTGAACTGACCAAAGAGTTTGGGCGCGGCTATTCTCGTAGCAATTTGGAGTACATGCGTAGGTTTTACCTGACCTATGCGCCAAGCCTTGAAGAGAAATCCCAAACAGTGTCTGGGATTTCTGCACAAAGCGGTTCAGTGTCTCTGAAACTGAATAGTACCCAGATTGTGCAAGCAATGTCTGAGCAATTACCCTTGAGCTGGTCTCATTATTTATTTCTGATGGGTATTTCCAACCTTGAAGACTGCTGTTTTTATGAAATTGAATCAGCGAATGAAAACTGGTCACTTCGAGAGTTAAAACGGCAGTTTAATACTAGCTTGTATGAGCGCTTGGCGCTGAGCAAAGATAAAAAAGGCGCTAAAGCACTTTCCGAACAAGGCCAGCTTTTGGAAAAACACACTGATGTGATTAAAGACCCGCTGGTGCTGGAGTTTTTAGGGTTTGAAGAACATACCCACTATTCTGAAAGCGATTTAGAAACGGCCATTATTGATAAGCTCGAACACTTCCTGCTAGAGCTGGGTAAAGGCTTTCTTTTTGAAGCGAGGCAAAAACGCTTTACCTTTGATGAAGACCACTTCTACGTTGATCTAGTTTTTTACAACCGCTTGCTTCGCTGCTACGTCATCATCGACCTGAAAATAGGTGAGCTAAAACATCAGGATCTTGGCCAAATGCAGATGTATGTCAATTACTTCGACCGCCATGTAAAGCTTGATGATGAGCAGCCAACCATAGGGATTGTGCTGTGTAAGAAGAAAAAGGACTCGCTGGTAAAAATTACCCTGCCAGAGGGCGCTAATATTCATGCCGCCAAATACCAAACTTACCTGCCAGACAAGGAAGCTCTAAAAAAACAGCTGGAGGAAGCCCATGCACAATGGGAAGCAACAGTTGAGGATTGCTCGGAAGTTCAAAACCAAGGAGGTGACGCATGAAAATTCAATTTGATGCAAATCTGGATTACCAAAAACAAGCCATCGACTCAATCACCGGTGTTTTTGCTGGGCAGGAAACTTGCCAGACTAATTTTACTGTTGCGCCCTTACAGGCCTGGGAAGAAGGTACGTTATTTCATGGCGCAGAAGAAAACACGTTAGGTATTGGTAATCGTCTGCGGCTGTTAGATGAAGATATTCACGCCAACATTCGTAAAATACAGCTGCAAAATGGCTTGGCCCCTTCAGAGAGTTTTAGCTCAAAAGACGGTATTAACCTAACAGTAGAAATGGAAACAGGTACAGGTAAAACCTATGTCTACCTGCGCTCTATTTTTGAGATGAACCGCTTGTATGGCTTTACTAAGTTCATCATTGTGGTGCCGTCCATCGCCATTAAAGAAGGTGTGTATAAGACGCTAGAAATCACTACAAGCCACTTTAAAGAGCTGTTTGAAAATACCAGCTTTGATTACTTTGTTTATGATTCCAGCAAACTTTCCGATGTAAGAAACTTTTCTACCAGCCCTGATATTCAGATCATGGTGATTAACATTGATGCTTTCCGTAGAAGCTTTAGTGATCCTGAGTTAGAGAACAAGGCCAATATTATTCACCGTGCCCACGACCGCATGACGGGTGCTAAACCGATTGAGTTTATTCAGCAGACCAATCCGATTGTGATTATCGATGAGCCGCAAAGCGTGGATACCACAGCTAAAAGTAAAGAGGCGATTGCCTCGCTGAACCCAATGTGCACCATGCGCTATTCTGCTACCCACGTGGAAAAGCATCACATGCTCTACAAACTGGATTCAGTAGATGCTTACGAGCAAAAGCTGGTGAAGCAGATTGAAGTGGCGGGGATTGAAGTCAAGGATGGTCACAACCAAGCCTATATCAAGCTATTAAGCGTGGATAACAAGAAGAGTCCGATTAGCGCAAAAATAGAAATTCACGGACGCTTAAAAGATGGCGGCATTAAAGCCAAAACCGTCACAGTCACCAGTGGCGCTGACCTGCTGGATGCTAAATACAGTGGTGGTCGTGATATCTATGACGGCTATATTGTTGATGATATTTATTGTGAAAAAGGCAATGAGTACATTAGCTTTACCAGTAAGCCAGAAATTCTAAAACTAGGCCAAGCCATTGGTGAAGTGGATGTAGATGAGTACAAGCGTCTGCAAATTCGTAAGACTATTGAAGAGCATCTAGACAAAGAAATGCGCTTACGCCCTCAAGGCATCAAAGTATTGAGCTTGTTTTTTATCGACAAGGTAGCCAATTACCGTTGGTACGATGCAGACGGTCACGCTCAGAAAGGCAAGTTCGCGCAGATGTTTGAAGAGGAATATACCAATGCTATTCGTAAGCCTAAATACAGTACGCTGTTTGAAGGCGCAGATTTAGAAACAGCTGCCACAGGTGTGCATAACGGTTATTTCGCAATTGATAAAAAGAAAGACTCAGCAGGCAATGAAATGGTCAAGGACACCTCCGGCGCTACCGTCGCTGACGAGGGCGTTTATAACTTGATTATGAAGGATAAGGAAAGACTGCTCAGCTTTAAATCCAAGCTGAAATTCATTTTCTCACACTCAGCATTAAAAGAAGGTTGGGATAACCCTAACGTCTTTCAGATCTGTACCTTGAATGAAACCAACTCTGTGATCAAAAAACGCCAAGAGATTGGTCGTGGCCTGCGTATCTGCGTTAACCAAGAAGGCGAGCGTGTACATGGCTTTGAGGTGAATACGCTAACGGTTATGGCAAATGAGTCTTACGAGGAGTTTGCAGAGCAGCTTCAAAAAGAGATTGAGAAGGAAACAGGTATTAAGTTTGGCGTGGTAGAACAGCACTTGTTTGCCAATATCGTCGTGCCAATAGATGAGCATAACCATGAGCACCTAGGTGTTGATGCGTCGAAAAAGCTATGGGAACACATGCAGGCTTCAGGCTATATCGATGCAAAAGGCAAGGTCCAAGACTCTTTGAAAACAGCATTAAAAGACGGCAATCTCGACTTACCTCAAGAGTTTAAAGAGCACGCGTCACAAATTGCTGCTGTACTGAAAAAAGTGTCGGGCAATCTTAATATCAAAAACAATGCTGATAAGAAAAAAGTATCACTGAATAAAGCAGTATTCTTAAGCCCTGAGTTTAAGGAACTGTGGGATCGTATTAAGTACCGCACCACTTTCCGCGTCGACTTTGATGTGGATGCGCTTACTGCCAAGTGCTCTGAAGAGATTAAAAACAACCTCCAGGTCGGTAAAGCACGCTTTATTTACCGTAAGGCCACTACAGAGATTAACCGTGGCGGTGTTCATACTGAACACGTACAAGAAACCGCTAACATCTATGAATCGCGTGCCTTTGAGCTGCCTGATCTGATTACTTACCTGCAAAACGAAACCAATTTAACCCGTCGTACTATTGTGAAAATTATTAACGATAGCGGTCGTTTGGAATCTTTCAAAAATAACCCGCAAAAATTCATCGAGCAGGTTGCCAGCATCATTAAGAACCAGATGCGTTTGTTTGTTGTGGATGGCATTACCTATCACAAAATTGGTGATGACCAGTATTACGCGCAAGAGCTATTCCACGATAGTGAGCTGTTCGGTTATCTACAACAAAATATGGTGGCGAGCCAGAAGTCCGTATTTGATCATGTGGTCTATGACTCAGATGTTGAGCTCGAGTTTGCCAGCGCCTTTGAACGCAGTGACGATATTAAGTTGTATGCCAAACTGCCGGGCTGGTTCAAAATTGACACCCCGCTAGGCGGCTACAACCCTGACTGGGCTGTGTTAATTGAGGTGGATGGCAAAGACAAGCTGTACTTTGTTGTGGAAACTAAAGGTAGCTTGTTTACGGATGCTCTGCGCCCTGCTGAAAAAGCCAAGATTGACTGCGGTAGAGCACATTTCAAAGCTCTAGGTGATGAGGTTGAGTTTGCTGTTAGCAATGGTTTTGATCACTTTACGGGGGAGTATGTGTAATGGATTGCTTAATATGAGCTTTCAGTAAAATTTAACTATATGTTAGAAGAAGCCGGCTATTTGCCGGCTTCTTGATTTGGCTATATGTTTGATAGCCATTTCCTGCTCTGAATATTTTGTGGTTTATGTAAAATCTGAAATTTACTCGCCAACGGTAAACGTACGGAGTAAGCCCATCTTGGGCCTGGCCGCTACGCAAGAGTAACTCCACTTGCCAATGCGCCGCTCAAGAGTGCGCCGTGAGCTTGCTATAGTTGAGCAGGGTTTGCTGGATAACCCTCTCTTGTTAGTGAGGCGTTCAGCGTTACTCTTGATACGCCGAAATGCTTAGCAACTTCCGTCTTAGTAATTGATGGGTCTTTTAACATGGCCGCTGCTTTTTTTATGTCTGCCGCTGTCATCTTCGGCTTACGACCACCTTTGCGGCCTCTAGCTCTGGCTGCTGCTAACCCAGCCTTTGTTCTATCCGAAATCAAATTGCGCTCAAACTCAGCCAAGGCTCCAAACAAATGAAACACCAGCCGCCCGCCAGCACTGGTTGTATCTATGCTTTCAGTTAGAGACTTAAATCCTATTTCTCTTTCCTCAAGCCCATTAACTATTTCCACAAGGTCCTTTAACGAACGTCCAAGCCTGTCTAATCTCCAAACAATCAAGGTGTCACCTTTACGCAAAGCGCGTAAACAGGCATCTAGCTCTGTCCGCTGAAGGGTGCTACCTGTCTTTTTTTCATGAAACACTTGCTCACAGCCTGCTTGCTTTAACGCATCAAGTTGGAGATCTGTATTTTGGTCTTGGGTTGAAACTCTTGCGTAGCCTATATGCACAACAAACGCACCTTTACTATACGTTGATAACTTTACATAATTTCTTTACACAAAACAAACGAATTGAGACGGATTTTAACACTGAATAAAGTTGTACATAAAACGGTCGTTATCTTTACAGCCTGTTCATTTGTAATAATAAGCAACCATTCGAAGGAGAAATTATTCTGGTCACGCGATTTTGAATGATGCGCTCGATTTAGCCGGTTTTGACTTTAGAATGCCCTGCCTACGAATCTTCGTAAGCGTCCGGTGGTAAGCCCATCTTGGGCCTGGCGACTTAGCTCTAAAACTCCGGGAATTAATCAGGCGTTATCAAATGCTTACTTAAAATCTCAGGGTCTGTACGAATTACGCAATGGTTGGATTAAGCTTCATCACTCTTAGTGAAACGCCTTGTGCGAAGCCGCATGCAAGCTGGCTAACCTATTAGCATGACTGCTGCACCTTGTTGAGTGCTTGTTTCCAAAGCACATCAGCGTTACTAACACGAAAGTATAGGTCTTCAGAGCCACCACCAGCCCCGTGAGCAATAACCCATTCTGTGGCGGCTGGATTATCACCAAACAATGCGCCACCATCAGCATCACTATTTGGCACTGTAAATTGGTAAGACAAAGCAGGATGCCCGGCAAGTTTCTCTAGAGACTTTACCGGCAATACTGAAATCAGAAGTGTATGACTGCCGTTGCACTCAGAGTGGCCACACTCAAAGGTAACTTTAAAGTCTGGCTTCCAATCCTCGATTGAGACCGGATTTGGCGACCATTGCCACCCAGCTAAATCAAAGAAGGCGGCCCATACGGCTTCAAGCCGCGTTCTGAACTGTATTCCGTTGTAAATCCCGGCCACTAGACTGTACCTCCTCAGTGTTTTTGATGCTAACGCTTACATTTGCGGCTGGTTTGGAGCTCAGCGGAAAACCAGTCGGCAACATGCGCTTGTTATGCCTTTGTGCTCAAAATGACTTCAGCAAGCTCACCAGCAATTTCTTCAATACTCTGTAATGATGTATTCAACGCGACCTTATCTGCTAATGCTGGACTGAAATTCATCACTTCATCTTTCGTAATTTTATGCCAGATAGGTAATATCATTTTATGCCCATTCATTTCTCTAGCGACCATCGAATCAAGTTCATATTGTGTCCAGTTTTTGGCACAGAATGCAGAAGATAAAATAACGGTTCCAAATCTAGATTTAACTAACCCCTGATCAATACTCTTTCGCAAGCTATCACCGACTTTAAGAGTGAACTCGTCGTACCAAACTTTTACACCTATATTTTCAAGTGTTTCAGCTAGGGGCCTAACGAACTCATCTTTATCTTCTGACGCATGCGAAATAAACAAGTCAAATTCAACATCGCTTGACTCTAACGATGACGTATTTACAGTATTTTCAACAGAAGTCACCATGTTAGCAGTTTGCTTAATCTCAGCCTGTAATTGACGTTGATATGCTAATTGTTCTCTCTGCTGTTTCTTTTCTAAGGCAGCTATTTTTTTTCGCTCTCTATCATATATGGCAGCTTGCTTCTTACGTTCTTTCTCTTCTTCCTTTAGCAAGTCTTGTTTGAACTTCAACAACTTTCCTTCACTATCTGATAGCTTTCTATGAAGACCTGCTTTTTTAACCTGAATTTTAGCTATTTCTGCTTGTTTCCTTTGGATTTCAGCACTTTTGCTTTTTAAGGTAGTAACGTTAGTGTTTTTAGTAATACTTCTTTCTACTTGGCCTATTTTATTACCACATTCGGACTCTTTTTTGGTTTCTAAACTGATTTTATGATAAAGATCAGCGACTTCCTTTTGTAATCTATTTATTGAGCTTGTAATTGTTGATATCGACATTTCCACTCCATTGCCTTGTTAGATATGGCATAACGCCGCCAGCAGGGGCCGAAAAACCAGAGCGAAGCGGCGGTTTTTTGGTCCCTCTGGCTGGCTTTGTTAGGCATTTAGTTGATCCATCATTTCTTTTATTGGCAGCTCTGCCTCAAAGAACTTTTTAAAAGCTAGGTGTAACGCTCTGATCCAATTTTCACTTTCAGGAAGTTCTAGGAATTTCATTGCTTTTTCGGGTATAGGGTCCTTCTGAAAATGAAATATGGAGTTTCTAAAAAGTCGAAGTGCGTCTACAAAGTCTTCTTGAGAAAGTCAGGCCTTATCACTCATCCACTTTTGGGTTGGTACATTTAAGCTCCTTGTAACCTTCTATTACGACGTAGATCAGCCCGTAAAGCACAGATAGCCTTGCAAATGACGAGTGAAGCTCTGCGAATTCCGCCAAGCCCTCCGGAAGGCCATGATCACCCCCGATCTCAGTCGCAACGACTTCTTTTACAGCATCTGCATTGAGCCAGTGCTTGTGGAGTGATATTAATTTTTCCATGTCCCCTCGTATTGCCTAATGCTTCAAACACCGGCTTGGTAAAGCTGTCATCTTTTTTGGAACAAAAAAGATGACAGCTTTACCATGTCCGAGTGCTTTGATTTGTTAGCTTCCAGCATGTTAAAGTACTTCCGTATAATAAACCACATTAGGAACTATCTTTTTTAGCTTATTAAAATAATCCTCTCTTAATATTAAGTCGCAACCTTCTAATTTAGCGATATTAGAACCCACCCCTACAAATGAAGCTCCGTTACCAATTAACTGATCTCTCCAGCACCTAAATATCAAAACGACTTCATTATTACTATTTAAAGCTCTTAGCCCATTATTGTAATTATCCAATCTTAGCCCAAGCATATTTAACAATTGGCTATTTATCCATAAAACATATTGTGATTCGATGCTATCAACACTTGCATTAAAGCCCTGTATAAAAGGCTCTCCAACATAGTAACTATTTTCCCAAATTTGGTTAGATGGAAACTTATCAATCAACGGATTTATTTCTATTTTATATGGAAGCAAACCTTCAAATATTACTCTTCCTGTGTTTTGCCCTTTTTCTCCATAATGATTTTCACTAAGTTCTCTTTCAAACCTTGATATTACTCTAAAATCACTTTCATGGCCTGGTTCTTTAAAGCCTACCTTTACATCATAAGGTTTTGGTATGTTGGGTCTTTGGATTAAGGAGTGTGATGTAGCAATAATTGTTTTTATATCTAGCTTTGTTTCATTTTCAAAAATCATTGAGCCTTTATAATTGCTGTATAAATATTTACATACGCACATAAAGACTACGCTATCGAGGTAGACATTAGGAGATAATCGCTGCTGAGAGCGATTGAAGAATATTTCTATTTCGTTTTCGCTAATATTTTTTGTTATTTCCTTTTTTATCGCATCAATATCAATACCAATATTATCTAAATAGACAATATATTTATTCCTACTTATCCTATCTAAAATTTGCTTATTCATGATAAGAACCATTCAAAATATCTTGAAGATTATTGTGGATATACAAATTATCTATTTGAAGTGTATTCCTAAATTTATCTTTAAGACTGTCTAACAGTAAAGGATGGTTACCAATTTCAAGCAATAATAACTCTAGTACACTTGCAACAAATAGTTGGTTGAAACTCTCTATATTATTAAATAACCATCTGAACGGTTTTATCAATAGTGATTCATCATGTCTCAAAATATAGCTGATAGCTACAATGATTTCCTTTTGAACAAAGGCATCTAAATTTTTCGATTTACTAAGAATAAGTACAACAGCAAGTTCATCATTATTCATTTCTGATAATTCTAAGCTCTCAACATTATCCCATGCAAAATCACTCGTACTAGGTAATCTATTTTCGATAAAATCAAAACTCCTTTTATACATAGATAAAATTGCATCTTCACTTAGGCCTGCATATTCGAATGCAATGATTATATTAGCGGTATATTTATATAAAAAACCAGAAGTAGTAAATATTTCACGCAGTGCTTTTGCTAATGTTATTAATGACTTTTCTTGATTAAGTTTTATTGCTTTATTTAATGATTCTTTATTAACAAAGCTTGAATACCAACCATCCTTTGAATAGACAAAGTTATAGACAAAAAGAAAAATTTTAGTTTCTTCAGTTAAAGGTAATAGTTCAATTAACGAACTTGTTTTTTTATAATGTTCTTCGACATCACTTGGAAACCTCTTTTTGATAATTGAAATCAACAGCTCCTTTGCGAATTCTTCATGGTTACTCTCTTGCAGGTAAAAATAAAGAAAATTAAAGTCTTCATCAGATAATCTGTCTTTCTTATCATAATAATTTATTAACTCAGCTCGATTTTTCAATCTCAGAGAAGCTTCTCTACAAATCTGTTTTGTTAATATATCTGCTAACTTTTGGTCATTAAAAGAATGACTCACGGCTTCTTTTTTTGAACTTTTAATAGGAAAATAATTGTTTAATCCAAATTGCTCCAATAATTCATTAAGCCTAGCTTCTGTTGAACTGTTTAATGTATTATAAGAGTCATTCCAATCTCTGGCAGACAAGTTAATTAAAGATAGTTTTGCTAGCTTTTCATCTATATTTACTAGCTTGGTAATTACATCCAAAAAACCATTAAGATAGTTATCTCTATTATTTGTCGGAGACAATTTATAAAGAAAATTAAGAATTATAGGATCAACATCGTGACTTTCTTGTAAGTAATAGACATACATGTAATCTAACTTCCAAAAATACTCGTTTGTTAAAAGCTCATTAACTAAATACAAGGAAGCCAATTTATAATCGACATTTAGTAGCTGTTCAAACCAATTAATAGTCAACCATCTAGTATCCTTACCATCTTCTGTATGTTTCATTACAGCATCAGTCAAGTATTTTAGATTTTTTGAATATTGCAGGGCGAACTCTGAATTAAATCGATTGATAGCAGGTAGTGGGTCAATGATTTCGCTGAGGGTTGTATCTTTTCGAAATGTGTAGCTTGTTATTAACTTGAGTGCTTTTCTTAACTCTTCCTTTGCTTTATCTAACTCTTCTATCTTTCCATAATAGATAGCTTTTTTAAATGAATAGTCAGCATATTGACTATAATTTTCATCGTCAGATTGTTCAAAGAGTTCATAGCTATCAATAATATAATGGATATTATTTTCATTTAAGAATTCACTTTCGATTATAGAAAGAGTCGAATACGGAATTTTATTTAATTCTTTAATCACCTCTTCCCAAGCTTTCCGTGATTTAACATGCCTTAGGCTTTGTGAAATTGTTTGGTCAATTAAGCCACCATTTCTGTAGGTAAAATCTATAGCTCTTGGAGTTCCTTTATAGGGAGAAGTGTCACTTGCTAAAAATTTTATATTATCAACAATATCGCTTTCTATGTTTGAACTGGAAGATTTATGCTCGATAAGCAATAACCTGATAAAATACTTTAGCCAATTGTAAAAAAAGTTACTTGATGGTATTCCTTTTTCGAACTCTATTAGAGTCTCTATATCTGCGTGCAAATATTGTGTCACATTAAAATAAAAATGAGACAGTTCATCCTCTTTAATGTAATCGTTAGTGAAATTTAGATTCAAAGGTTTCAGTTTACAAGATTGAACTTCCTCTGTAACAGGAAGCTTTTTATCACTGTTTACTCTATCTAAAGCGGCGTTAATTTTACGAGCTATAGATTCATCGCAATCATTATTAATGTTTTCATAACAATTTGCTACTGCATCAAAACCTTTGTGACTGAAAAGCTCAGTAACAAAAATTCGGAGGTAATTTGAGTATTCTTCTGTTAAAAGTGAAGTGAAAATTTCATTCAAATCATTATTCTCTTGAATCTGATAACACATGAAATATTCAAAATCTTCTAACGCGACGCCATTTTCAAATAACCCCTGAACTTCCTTCCAAGATGGTGAATAACCATATTTTTGTAATGTTTTAAATCCTTTGGCGGTATGTCTATCACTAAAGTTCTTTTCTCCATTAAAAAATAAAAGTGCGTTAGCTTTTTCACTCCCATATATGGAGCAAATTGCTTCAAAGTATAGCTCAAAATTTTCTAAAAATTGGCTATGATGCTCTTCAGAATTGGTTGTTGAAATGGCTCTATTCAATTCAGCCGCATATATAAAAAGAGACCAATCATGAGATTTTTCGGCAATATGCAAAAAATTTTTATAATTATTTTTTATCAGTGATTCTGAATGGCCGTAATATAAACTTTTTGATAAAAAATTGTTATCTGCATAATTGCTCGCTTCATCATACTGCGCTGAACGAATTAAATAATTTAGTAAATACCTGTATGACTTGTCATTTGAGTAAAAACCATTATTACTTAGCCACTTTATTATGAATGCGTATATCTCATTGATATCAGCAATAGATGATAGTTTCTCAATATTAAATCGCCTAAAACTATCATGATATAACTTTATCCCTCCTCTTGAACTGTTCTCAGATAAAACAGGAGATAACACTTTAATATCAGCATTAAAATGATGCTTCATAGGTATTATTTCCTTTAATTCTTTTCTACTCACGGAGAAGTCGAGACAGGATAAAATTTCAGAGGTTGTGTTGTTAATAATTTGATTTGTTAGATATTCATAATAGTTTTTGAGATTGAAGTCATATTTAGGCAAGCTCTCTATCAGCTCTTTTGTAATTAAATGATGTTCACAGAGAGTCTTTAGTATATAAGTCAAATAAAGGGGGCTTCCTTCACTTTTTTCATGAAGTAGTATAGATAGATTTTGATCATCAATTTGAACATCTTCATATCCATACCTTTTCACCAGTTCTTCCGTATCTAAAATATTCCATTCGGGTAATTTTACTTTAATAAATTCAAATTTGTTTGTTAGCTCCTCTACCTCATCTACAGGCTGAGACCCCAAAACAATACTAATGTTAGTGGGCAGCTTAATCCTTGATATGTAGCCAATAATTTTTGTCTTTTCTTTAGATAAAGTAGCTGAAGTTTGTAAGACTCTATTAATATGATCTAAACCATCAACTATTATTATTATTGGTGTTTCAATAGCTGAAAGCATTAAATTTAGTTCATCTAAATTAGAGGCAAATAGTTGCTGTTTTTTTTGTTTTATTTGTGGAAAGTATCTTTCAATATCACTTATCAAATTACCAAAGAATACATCTGAACTAACTCGTTGTTCAAAATAAGAGTCTTCCGTACTTGTAAAGCAATAGTGTCTTATAGCAACACGGTCAATTTTACTTAAGAATTCAATAAAGTTTGTTAAAAACCAAGACTTTCCCGCCCCAGGCTCACCAAGTAACAATGTTTTTTTGTTAGTAACAACCTTATCAAGAAACCAATTATTTTTTTCATCTGAAATAATGTTTTTGTTTTGATCAATTTCAAATTTTTGTTTTATGCTGCCAAAATCTGTTCTTACTCGTAGCTCAGAAAGTATGTCTTTTGCTGAGACTTGAATGGAACCTGTTCTATATGCGCCAGTTAATTTAGCTAATCGAACTAAAAAATCAGAAATATAAACATCATCATTTGGGTATTTCCCTATACCTAATCGTTGCGCTTGCTCTATTAATATAAATTCTAGCTCACTTGGCGTATTAAACTTCAAACTCGCCTTAGGTAAACCCACTTCAATCAGCAATGAATTACAAAATTCATTAAATTCATTTCTATCAGTATTGTTATTTCTTACGTAACGACTAAGGCTATCCCAACGATTAAAGTTCTCTGGAGACTCTTCCCATAAACGATCAAGATTAATTTTAAAAACTTTTGTTGGAAAATCATTAAATGACGACTTCTCAGTCTGTAACTCTAATACTCTTGTAATATCATCATTAGCTGGTTCTTCCCATGCTAAACATAATCTAAATTCAGTAGTAGGAGTTTTAAGTTCTTTCCATGTTTCAAACAATTTGTGAAGGGCAATAGAATAATGACTATCACTTGAAAGATAATCTTTTGTTAGTACTTTTGAGGTAGCTTCATTACTGTATTTGATTTGTTTACGTTGTATATCAGAACCATTAATAATAACTAAATCATCAAATCTATCAGGAGTATTTCCTGTAGTATTCTTTTTATCAACTGAAAAAATAATATCAAGATTACCATCTAAAATTTCCTTTAAAACAAAGTAGCTTGTTATTAAATCTTGGTAATCATAACCTTCATGTGCATTGTTTAAACTCAAAACCCATCTCGCCTTTTCTAATTGATTTCAATAATGAATTCACCCGAACCATTCTATGCCTTGAGTATATAATGATGTTCCATTAGCAATTTGAAGCTAATCGGGATAGGGAGACGCCTCACGACGTCTCTCCTCCCACACCACCGGGCATACGGGTTACGTACCACGGCGGTTCAAATCTCTTTAAATTTCATCTGGCCGCCAGTTCTGGCAGCCCCAAGTTCTTAAAGTATCTGTTTGGTAGCGCTCGGTAAAGGGCTGGACTTGCGCTTAATCGCCACGGGCCATGAGCCGACTTAGCAGTATTCCATGCCAGCCATCGATCAACACCCAAGCGCCTAAGCATCCGATAGCCTTTGCGCCCCCATTGCTTCCAAATATAACTACGCAATCGTCGTCGAATCCATTTATCCACATCACGCAGAGGGCTCAGCACTTCAGCTATGTCGAAGTACGCTTTCCTACCAAGCAGGGACTTTCTTAGCTCTGCGATAATGTGTTTGAGTGAATGGCCTCTTGTTCGACGGCTCAGCAATTTAACCGTAGCTTTGAGCTTCAGTAGCGATTTATCTGCCACCTTGATTCTCTGGTCTCGTTGACTGAACGTAAAGCCAAGAAAGGTTCGTTTCCATGGCCGATCTACTGCACTCTTTTGGGTATTCACTTTGAGCCGTAGCGAGTCGCCAATATAGCGCTGCAGACCTTTCATTACGCGCTCACCCGCTTCTCGACTTTTAACAAACACAACAAAGTCATCAGCATAGCGAACGAAACGGTGCTTCCGACGTTCTAGCTCCCAGTCCAACTGGTTCAACACAATATTCGAGAGTACCGGTGACAACGGCCCACCCTGTGGCACGCCTTCGGTACTGGTTTGTGTTACGCCATTTATCTGGATTCCCGCTTTTAGATAGCGGTTGATCAGCCTAAGCAATTGTCGGTCTTGGTGTTTTGCTTTGAGCTGTTCCATAAGCAAGTCATGGTTTACACCATCAAAGAAAGCTTCCAAGTCACAATCAACAGTCCAGCTATAGCCCTGCCGTACTGTGTTTTGTGCGTAGCGCATGGCTTGGTGTGCATTTCTATTGGGTCGAAAACCATAACTCTGATCATGGAAATCAGCATCCCACTCTTCTTGCAACACCTGAGCAATGGCCTGCTGTATAAATCGATCCAATACAGTCGGGATGCCCAGCTTGCGCTTGCGACCATCTGGCTTTGGAATTTCAACACGTCTAACCGGCTTGGGCTTGTAGTGCCCGTCGATGAGTTGTTGCCGAATCTGCGGCCAGTGTTGCTTAAGATGATCAAGGAGGTCATCAACATTCATGCCGTCGATGCCCGGAGCACCTTTATTGCGGCGAACTTGTTTCAACGCGCGCAGTAGATTATTCCTATCTACTACACGGCCAATCAATGATGAACAAAAGGTGGATTTTGGTTCAACTGGGTTTCCCATTTCTGATTCACCCTCTGCACTTTCCAGAGGCAGTGATAACTGCTTAACAGGTGCCATTCAGAAACACTTCCCCAGCGAGTACTTTCCGTGATTTGTTCAGGCCTTCAGCTGCAAGAGTGCAGCCTACTATGCCTTCTGCTGATTTCTGCAATGCGGTCACAATCGATTGCTCCATTGTCAGTTGCTCCTTCAACACACTGCAGACCTCCCGGGGTAAGACACTTAACTTTCCTCGCGTAGACGCTCAATTTATAAAACATATTCCAGATGCAGATGGAGGGCTTAGCAGTCACGTGCCCGCTGGCCCCGAATATGTCACACCTCATATTGAGTTCTTGTTCATCGCCCCGCGATTTCGCGTTGGACTTCCTTCAGACCCTGCCTCGCGACAACGCCCTTGTCCTTTCGCTAACCTTCGGCTCTGCGAATACCTGGCACGAGGACTTGCACCTCGCTAGTTAAGTGCCATGCCCGGCACACACGTCAAAAGTAAGCCGCCGCCGTAGGCGGTCGGCTTGACTGCTTTGTGTACGCCCAGCATGGGCATGAACTAATGAGGTGAAAGTCCTCTGTAGGAAGGTCACCATCCTTAGCGATTTATAATCGTTATTAGATGTTAACCACTAGCGAATGGCAAGGGCAGCTCCGCGAGGAACTGTCTGAAGGAAGCCGGACGCAAAGCTGCGAGCTGATGAATAAAAACATCATATGAGGCGTAGGCTGAAGGCGAGTTGGCACAAGACAACGAAGCCATGTGATCTAACGGCCACCGTAAATGATGCAGCAGTGCAGTGACAGTACATGCTCTTATCTGGGGAGATCTGCTTAACAAGCGATCGGTAATCCACCAGTGAGGCTCTGGTTAATAAGTGCCTTGGCTCTAAGGAATGTATCGACCTTGGAGAGCGAATTAGATGCAAACCGATAGCGCGAACAGAGGCAACTCTGTGAGTGATTAAGCAGAAGTCAGCAGACGGCATAGTAGCCAAACGCCCATCGTAATGGTTGGGACACGGTGAAGGCCTGAACATTAAGAACAAAGGAGGAGCCTTGTCACACTTGAACACACGAACGCCGTCCGGCGATGACGTGACTCAGCGTAGCGATATGAAGCCAGCCTTTAGCAACGATCTATTCGAGCACGTGCTGCAGGAAGATAACCTCTCTGCGGCATGGAAACGCGTTCGAGCCAACAAAGGGGCTGCTGGCGTCGATGGTATGACCATCGATGAATTCCCCGCTTGGGTAAGGTCAGGTCACTGGAAAGCGTTGAAACAACAACTGGTAACAGGCTGTTATCAACCCTCACCGGTAAGGCGTGTTGAAATCAATAAACCGGATGGTGGTACCCGCCAACTCGGCATTCCAACCGTTACTGACCGCGTTATCCAGCAAGCCATTGCCCAAGTATTAACACCTATTTTCGACCCTGAGTTTTCTGAACACAGTTTTGGATTCCGTCCAGGTCGTAATGGGCAGCAAGCGGTTAAGCAGGTACAGAGCATCATCAAGGAAGGACGCCGCTTCGCGGTGGATGTTGATCTGTCGAAGTTCTTTGACCGAGTTAATCACGATCTACTGATGACGCGCCTTGGCGACAAGGTGAAAGACAAACGTCTGCTTAGACTGATTAAACGTTACCTGAGAGCTGGGTTTATCGATAATCAGTTCAAAGGTGAGAGTCGAGTGGGTGTACCGCAAGGTGGGCCATTGTCGCCGTTACTGGCGAATATCATGCTCGATTCTTTGGATAAAGAACTTGAAAAACGCGGTCATAAGTTTGCCCGCTACGCGGATGATTTCACAATTGTAGTGAGGAGTCAGCGAGCTGGAGAACGCGTACTGCGCAGTATCAGTCAGTACTTGCAAAACCGTTTAAAGTTAGTGGTCAACACTGACAAAAGTCGTGTGGTTAAAACCAATGAAAGCCAATTCTTGGGCTTTACGTTCAAGGCAAACCGCATTCACTGGCATCCGAAAACGCTGCAGAAGTTTAAGCAGAATGTTCGCAAACTCACGAATCGCAACTGGGGCGTGTCAATGAAATACCAGCTATTTAAGATCAGCCAATATTTACGCGGCTGGATAAACTACTTTGGTATTGCCAGTGGCTATCAGCACTGCGTTGAGCTGGATCATTGGATCCGGCGCAGGGTGCGAATGGCCTATTGGCGACAGTGGCGCAAGCCACGCACTAAAGTAAGAAACTTAATGCGGCTGGGTGTTCATGTACAAGCTGCAGTTGCATGCGGTATTACCAGCAAAGGCCCATGGCTCAGCTCTAAAACTCCGGGAATTAATCAGGCATTATCAAATGCTTACTTAAAATCTCAGGGTCTGTACGCATTGCGCGATGGTTGGATTAAGCTTCACCACTCTTAGTGAAACGCCCTGTGCGGAGCCGCATGCAGGGTGTTGTGGGGGCTGAGGGCTAGAAACCCTCGGCTACCCGATTATACCTAATGTTCCACCTTGGCTATCCACTGAGTGTGCTCTCTAGAAAACGCATTTTCTGCATCTCTCACAAAGTCAGAGAACAGTTCATCAGTATCAGGCTCAGTGATTTTGCTTTCAATTATCCCGATTTCGTGTGCTGTCAGCGCATAAGCCGTCCCGATTTCTTGAAATCGCTTCAGTTGCATCCAGGCAGTGACGGAACCGGCAGCAACCACAAAAACTTCCGTGGGCCAAATCTGCCATTCTGGGAATGCAATTCTGGACAGGACGAAAGCGACAGCAACAGCCTGAAGTATTACAAGTAGAACAAAGAATTGTGTGCTCCGCTTCTTATTGTACTTTGACTTCGCAGCGTACCATTTCCTTTGCTCTCCAATTCTGCTGGTTAGGTAAAGTTGTCGCCTTTCTTCGATAGGCTTCGCCCTGGTATCCCGCATGAACTGTGTGATCTGGTCCCGGGCGCAATCATCGCCACCAAGCAAATCACCAATCTGATTGTTTGAGGAAAGTATTCCCTCAAGCAATCGACGGAAAACATTATTTACTTCCCCAACTGAAGCAGCGTCTAAAAACGGCTCGGCTCTCATCATATACCGCCAAGTTGAGGTCTTCACCGATTCAGCTACTGCTCGCGCACTGTACCAAGATTTTTCGTAACGCTTCGAAGCTATCAGCACTGATATTCCTAAAGCAGCCAAAAAAACACCCGCATTTATCAGCGAATACAACGCAGTAGGTGCAGGATTCACCGCAAGCGCGGCACCCGTAATGAGGGTTACAATATGCCACTGGAAGGAGCGTAAATAAGCAGACTGGGCCGTCACTGAAGCAGTGTCTGCTGCTCTGTATAAACCGGGATAATCCTTCTGTTCCAAGACCGGACTCCTACATCGTAGCTAAGGCTTGCAAGTTGGCTTCGCTCCACGGATGCACCTTTATACCGTTCTTAGTCAGACAACTGGGTATTGAACCTTGAACACCATTGAGTCTGATCGCGTAAACTGGCTTCCCTCGATCCAATGTCATCTGTACTTCATGAGGAACCCAGTAGCTCTTCCAAGTATCAGCGCCGACGAAGACGATAGTTCTTGATGTGCCGGTAATGCTTTTTGATATCGCCTGTTTAATCACGCTTTCGTTTTCTGTTTGCCATCGCTTCAACAAATCCTGAACGCGGAAGTTTAGTGCGGAATAACGGGGATTGACTGCACGCCCCTTTATGGTAAGCACTACTCCTCGATCCTGCTCCTTGAAGCTAAAAAACACTACGTTTGGCATTTCAATCTATCTCCATGTGTAAAAAGAGCCGTGTGGCCCTGAGGTATAACGCCCGTATTTGCGGCTGGTTTGTAGCGTAGCGTAAAACCAGTCCGGCAACATGCAATTGTTATGTACATTACGTACAGGCATTTTTGAATTGCTTTCCATACTCATTCACATACAAAATGCTGTTCATAGCTGTAATCTCCAACTCAATAGTTAGATTAGCAGCTTGATATCTTTTCAGTATTGCAGTTAGTTCCTCGTGCGCCTTTAGCTCATCATAAGAGTCTTTTCCAGCGGTTCTATCGAACATAAGCTCGACCAGACCAAACTTACTTAGCCGGATGATGCTGGAGGATATTTCAAATATATTAAATCCGTCTATTTTCCAGCCAACGAACCATTCAGGAGTAGCATCAATGAATATTTTTCCTTGATTTTTTATAGCAATGTTAGGATTTATAGCCTTTTGGTAACCATTAACACTGGACAACTTTTCGAAAACCTTTGCATCCGTACTATTCATTTGCTTGATTAATTCAACAAAAGATGGATGGACAGTTTTGTCCATCGATGAGTCCATGGAATTGGCAAGCAAATTTAGATACATCTCCCTTAAAGTCTCATTCTGTGCGGTATAGCTGAGGGCTTGGATTAGCGGAACTGCAATTTCCGGCTCTGGCGTTTTTCGCTGGTCTTCGGGTATGTTTTCAAGCCTTCTATTGACACCATCCACTACAAGTTTTTCAATTTGTTCCCACCCCCAGAGAAATCCTCTTACTGGGGACAACAAAGCTTTGACGGAGCGCCCTGCAACCACGCCAACTTCTTTAGCTGCGGGCTGAACTAGATCTTTGTAAACCTCTGGTGCAAGTTTTGCCGCCTCATCGGTTATCTTATCCTCTAAACTCATTATTTATTCCCCAGTTACGGAATTCTGTAGTACATAACAGCTTATTAGTATGCATGCTCGTTTTGTCACCCATAGCTGCTTACTGTTAATTAATATAAATATCTGTATTTAAAAGACTTTCTGTAAAAACACAAGACACTCCCTTATTACAAATCGAGCATGCCGCCTATCCTGATTGCGCCATGCACACTATCTTGCCTACATAATTTATAGCTGCTTGATTTATATAGTATTAAATTAAAACTCTACAGGTAAGTAAGCATCGCAAGGCGTGAAAACAAGCACATTTACAAATCCCAGCGAGAATAGGCTGTATAGGCAGACAGTTGCAAGACAAGGAGCGTTTCATGTCTAACAGTCCATTTGTATGCAACGACTGTACGCGAACATGGATTGATCATGATGACAGTCAGTAGCTTACAGGCTATAAGCATTATTCGGCTAACTATGATGCGTTGACGGTGCTCTTATGAACATTCACTCAGACTGCTCTCTTGCCCGTTTTTCCGATTGGATTCGCTGGTAGATTTCCTCTCGATGCACCTCAACATTCTGGGGTGCATCAATCCCTAAACGTACCTGGCCGCCGTTGGTGCCTAGCACCGTAATCCGTATATCGTCACCAATGCAAATCGTCTCACCTTGGCTGCGCGTCAAAATAAGCATCCTTACTCTCCTTTTTATTAAATTGCATAGGCACCAAACAAGTGCTTAGGCAAACCTATCAAAATCTGCCGAGCGAAACAAACCGAAAAAGCTAGTATCGGTTTAACAACCCACAACACAGTTCGTCAAGCAGATAATGCCTAGGATGCCTAAAAAATCTGTGGCTAAGCCCAGTAAAAGCATGACCGTTAATTCAAGGTGTAACTCAATGAGAAAAACACATGACCCTGATATGCCTGACCAGGCAATCAAAGATTCAATCGACAGCACCGCTGATGCTCCCCTGCATTATTACTACCTTTCTTTTATGTATGCCGAAAAAGACGCAAAAGGGTCAATATATGTCGGCCTGATGGAAGAAAAAGTCACCACACATGTGATCACCGCTGCAAAAAACAAGATGCTTAAACACTACAAAAATGCAGATCCAGATACAGCAGCCTTAATATCTGCCTCATACCTAGGCTTAATGAAACACAGCGAGTTCGACCCTAACTGGCTAGGGAAGCTTTTGGAGTGACCCTTAACGGATTGCGTATTTCAAACAACAGCCTGACCGCAATGAAATTAATCGGCATTGCGGCCATGTTGGCTGATCACTTCAACGCCTTAGTAAACCCTGACTACAACCAAATATTGTTTGAAATTGGACGGATTGCATTCCCTCTATTTGCGCTGACTCTCGGCTACAACTTGGCTCGGATTCCATCGGGCAAAATACCCAAGATTATGCTTCGGCTTTTAATGTTCGGTATCGTGGCAACACCTGTGTACATCATCTTAGGTGGCGGACTGCAGCACTGGTGGCCGCTGAACATTCTGTTCACACTGAGCTTGGCCACCACAATCGTCTACCTGCTCTCACTGCCTACATACAATCGCTGGACAGTTACCTCCCGAAAGACAGCACTACTTCTGTTTGTAGTGGTCGGTGGCTTGGTGGATTATCTCTGGCTTGGACCGGCGCTAGTGGTCGTAGTCTGGCGATTATTCTCAGGCATTTCTGCCGTTGAAAGCACTATCCTGCAGGTACTGCTGTCGGGGCTGTTTGGACTACTGTGCGTAATGAATGACAGCCTAGCAACACTGCTCGCATTACCCATCATTTACCTAGCGATTGTCACTTGCCAAAACATTCGCTTACCACGCATGAAGTGGTTCTTTTACTGGTTTTATCCAGGGCATTTGGTAGCGCTATTCCTGATAAGAACTGCCTTCTACTGAAGCAGGCAGATTACCCCTCAATGCCTATGAGTAACATTAACCTAGAGCGAAAGCTCAAGCTGAATCTCTTTATAGCCCTTGCGTAACCTAGGATCTTTTTTCCGAGATAAAGTTGAGCTAGAGCGTTTAGGTTTTTTGTTTGCAGAATTTGAAGTGGTCTTCATATAAAACCCTTACAGCCAGCCCGCTGGACGTCTAGCCATGTTTAGCACGCACTTGATCTTTGAACTTCCGGCCAGGTCGGAAGCGAGGTAGCACTGTCTCAGGTGTTGCTGGAACTTCAATATCTTCTCCTGTTTGCGGATTGCGCCCAATACGGGCAGGCCGTGCGCTTTGAGTCCGCGATTCAAATACACCAAAGCCTACCAGCGTCACCTTGTCACCATCAGCCACGATCTCTTGAACGCTCTCAATAAAAGCCCACAAGGCAAGATCAGTTGCTGCCTTGCTTTGCTCTGTCAGCGCTGACATCCGCTCAACCAGCTCCGCACGATTTATGTTTTTCATCACTCACCCCTTCCACTACTTATTGATTTCAAATACCGATAGCTCATCATTGACCAAGGGAGGTCTTCATACAACAACAAACCCGAAATAGGCTATGTCGGCTTATAACACACAGGCTACAAACGAAGCTTTATAGTGATTTGATCAGCAAATCCGTCCGGAGCTCAGCAATTGAAATCTACCTTCATGAGGCTATTTAAAAAAGAGCCGTCCAAAATAGCCTCCATCAATCGGCCTACAACAACGTCAAAAGCAGAATCTAGCGCAGATGGCTTCATCATGCCCAAGAGTGCCAAGGAATTGCTTTCAGGGCATCGTAGAGAGGTCATTCTTGATCGAATTTGGGAACAAACCTCCGTATCACGCGAATCGTTTACTAGACTGTATCAAGCCCCTATTGCTCGATATGCAGAGTTGGTACAAGAGCTTCCAGCCAGTGAGTCTCATCACCACAGCTACCTTGGCGGCATGCTTGATCATGGGTTAGAGCTTGTTCTGTATGCGTTACGATTGCGACAAAGTTATTTATTACCCGTTGGTGCAGCACCGGAAGAGCAAGCCGCTCATGCCGACGTTTGGACTGCTGGGGTTGCCTATGGTGGACTCATGCACGACACCGGCAAACTATTGTGCGATATCAGAGTGGAAACTAAAAACGGTCAACCATGGCACCCTTGGCACGGTCCATTAAGAGAAGCCTACCGTTTCAAATACATTCCAGGCCGTGATTACAAACTTCATAATGCTGCAGCAGCGGTGATGGTTCACCAAGTATTGGGAACCGAGGTGATGGACTGGATCAGCAAAAATCAACCTCTTTGGGGCAGCTTACTGTATCTATTATCAGGTGATTACACTGAGGCAGGTGTCCTTGGTGAAATCGTCTCCAAAGCAGACCGTACATCTACCGCCATGAATATCGGTGCTAATCCTGAAAAAGCACTACAGGCCCCACCTACAACACTGCAATCACATTTAATACGTGGCCTGCGTCAGTTACTTAAAGATGATGAGCATAGACTAAAAATGAACATGCCCGGCGCAGCATGCTGGCTAACTGCCGATGGACTGTGGCTTGTAAGCAAGGTGGTTGCCGATAAGCTCCGAGCATTCTTGCTTTCTCAAAGCGTGGACAAGGTGCCATCTAAAAACTCATCACTGTTTGATGAGCTGCAATCCCACCGGCTCATTGAGCCAAACGCAGACGGCAACGCAATCTGGAAAGCAAAAGTTATCGACGGTACCTGGGAGCAAGAGTTTACTTTTTTGCGTGTTAAGCCTTCGTTGATATACGGCAATGAGGAATACCCACCAACATTTACCGGCACAATCACATGGGATGACAAGCCAGTTTCGCCCTCCGAATCTCCTGTAATGAACGATGAAGCTAAAAAACCTGCATCACCATCTGTCCAGCCAGCTAAACACCCGGCACCTCAAATGAGCTCACCGACTGCAACTGAGAGCCCAGTTGTAGACGACGGCATTGACGATATTCTTTCACTCCTCGGCATGGACACTGCTGAAGATTTAACCACACCAATTCCTGACACTGAAAAAGCAGTCAACTCGGAACAAGAAGAAACTGGACCAGTTATTAAACCATCTACTGAACCAGTTAATGCTGTTACCCAACCAGCTAAACCAGCAACCTCGGAAAAACCGTCTAAACCAGCAGCAATAGTGCAAGCATCACCTAAACCTAAACAAGTGCCTGCCAAGATCCCTGGCAGTCAACTCACGCCTGAAAATCTTGGCCAATCGTTCATTGACTGGATCAAAGCTGCCGTAAGTTCGCGCTCAATCTACATTAATGATTCTCGGGCACAGATTCATACTGTGGACGGCAAAGCATTCTTGGTAACACCAGGTATTTTTCAGCGATTTTCCGACCAGCACCCAGAACTTCAGCAGCTCAACCCGGACACAACTGTCAAAAACTGGATTTGGGTGCAACGGTCTTTTGAACGCCTGCAATTGCACATCAAGCGGGAAGATGATCTCAATATCTGGCAATGCACCGTGCGTGGCCCCCGCGTCAAAGGAAATACTCTCAACGGATATCTAATACCAACTGATGTAATATTTACGTTCCAACCACAGGATAACCCCTTCGTCACACTGAAATCGGAATTCAATAACTGACGAGAAGTACCCATGGTTGATAAATTAATTTTAGAACATTATTTCAAAGAAAAAATCTTGCGCCCTCGGACAATGAAGTCCTACAGCCAGGCAATGCAGAAGTTTACCAGCTGCATGAGCAAACTAGGCGTGAACTCCATTAAACAAGTAACGCGAGATAACTTGCTGGAATGGAGGGATCGTGAGTTAAGAGTAAATGGACTATCTGCTACATCTTGGAACTCATACTGCCGACAGCTGAGGGCGGTGCTCACATTTGCACTTGAGCAAGGCTTGGTGCATTGGCCTGAGAATCACTTCAAGACGCTGCAGGTTCGCACGCCTGGAAAACGAAAGAAGACACTTTCAGACGAGCAAATTGCGAAAACGCACAAAGTATTTTCTGAGCTCATACACGAAGAAAACGAAAACCGTTATAGCGGTAGAATCCACCCCACCTGGTTTTGGAGCGTTGTGTTTGAAACGCTGTACTACACAGGCATGAGGCGCAATCAGCTGCTCAATATCCGCCTAAAAGATGTGAACCTTGGGGATCAAACAATCTTTTTAAGCATCCAGGGTTCGAAAGCACACAGCGAGAACATCATTCCAATCCCTAATGGCCTGGTAGAAGCGCTAGGCATTTTGCAGGCCAAAGCAAAAGAAATGCGCTTTAAACCCGATGACCAACTATTCAACGTCACTCGGTTCGGAACAAACAGGTACAAATACAAGACAATGCAGGACTCAAATATTTCAAATGCCTTTCGAGAACTCTCTGCTCGTCTCGATTTTCCAGCCTCTCCTCACCGTCTCAGACACACGCTGGGAACCAAGCTCATGAGGCAACCAGAGAAAAACTTACACCTTGTGAAGGCCATTTTTGGCCACAAAGATATCCGCACCACACTTGAATATGTGGTGCCAGACCTAGAGGATATGCGAGATTTGCTTAATACGATGCCAAAACTAATAAAATGATGTATAGTTTTAGCGTTTAAAAAGACGCAGATAGAAAAACGCCCTATCAGCATTTAATTTGACATCAAGCTGATAGGGCGCTTATTCTACCTGTACAAACATCGAGGTGCGAAGAACCTCGTGAGGTTTAGGCCTGTATTTTTAACGTTTGGACGGCCATCCATAACGTTGAGACCTGCAGGTTATTGGCTGAAAGTAGACCACAAAGCTTTTTTTATGTCTACACTCAGATTGTAATTTGGTGCCGGCACCAAGAGTCGAACTCGGGACCTACTGATTACAAGTCAGTTGCTCTACCGACTGAGCTATACCGGCAATGGCGGCTATTATATAGAAACCAGACACCTTGTAAAGCTTTTTTTGAAAAAATTAAATGAATTATTTTCAAAAACAATCATATCGCTCACCAAAAAACTCTACAAAGCAACAACCATCGATGTTTGCGCGTTATTGAATAGATTTCGCTAACAGTAATAAATTTCTCGGGGTCAGTGTTTGAGCACAAAACTCACCCAGTTCTACATAAAAACCTTGTTCCATCAAAAATAACGCTTGATCCAAAATCAACCACAACTCCAACGGACGACGGAATAAACTACGTACCAACTCCAAATTACGCACCTCAGCTAATCGTTGCCAACCTAACGCCTCAAGCTGCTGCCAGTTTTGCTTTGGTAGCTGAGACAATCCCTTTAAAGCAGCTAAATCTTGGCACCATTGAGCAAAAGATTTATTAAACCACTTAGAAGATAAAGGAGGCGTTGGCAGGTACTCATCCACTCCTCTCGCCTCACGCTGGACCTGATCAAAGGCTAAGCGCCAAGCCATAGACTGATCACGCAAGCGCCGTTCTCGAGCTGTTGCTGTAACAGTTTCCATTAACGGTAATCCTAGGTCATCACGACTTAGAGATAGTTGAGACTTCCGTCCCATGCTTGATAACGGATGATACGACTGTGCAACAGTTCGATTATAACAACAAGGCACTAAAGCTAAGGCATTGACCTTATGAGCACTGACCTGCCGTACTAAATGCGTATGTAAATCGCCACAAGCATGTAAAGCCACTACCCCATCACTGTCTCGCAAAAACTGTGTGCTTGCTGCCGTCATCACATCACACAAGATATGCTGTGCTTGCGGAAGGTATTTTTGACTCATGGCTTGGCCGCTATGAACCAGCTTAGGATCAAACTCCAAACTTTTTAACTGCGTATTGGGCCAAGCTAAATAACGACCTAAATGACCTTTACCTGCACACCAATCCAGCCAGCGCTGACAGCGCGAAAAAGACTGTCGAGCACCACTGTGAATCGCACTAGAAAAAGCTTCAATCTGTTGCCACTTGCGCTCCGCGATACCGCTTTGCATACGCCGTGGTCGCTCACTCAAAACCACCGGTTGGAAACAACCGATACGAGACAACTCTACAGCTTGCATCGCCCATAAAGGAAAAGGATTGGGCGCAAGCATAGATGCTGGATCTCCATGAAAAGCCTCAGCCTCGGCGAGACTGCGTTTGCGTAACCAAGCTGCTAATTCAGGATACTTGTCTTCCCAACTTAAATGCTTCTGCACAAACGGTTTATCACACCAAATACTTCGCTGAGAAAAGAGAAAAGTATCTAGCGCTAAAAAACGTTCGCGCAGCGCTTCTGCACTTAAAATAGCTGTTTCAAAATTGTGCAATTAACGGCCCTGCAACGCATCCACACGCAGTTTACGCTCTAACCATCGGAAGATTTGTACCAATATAAAAGTCATTACTAAATAGAACAGACCTGCAGCAAAGAAAATCTCTACGGGTAAATAAGTACGGGCAATAATAGTGCGCGCCATACCGGTCAGCTCAAGTAAAGTGATGGTACTGGCCAACGAACTTGCCTTCAGCATTAAGATGACTTCATTACTGTAAGCTGGTAAGCCAATCCGCATAGCACGCGGCAAAACTATATGCCACATTGCTTGACCACGACTCATACCCAAAGAGCGCGCTGCTTCAACTTCGCCCGGCGGGACAGCTTGAATAGCACCGCGAATAATCTCCGCTATATAGGCCGCTGTATGCATGGTCATCGCAATAATTGCGCACCAGTAAGGGTCGCGCAAATAAGGCCACAAAGGCCCCTGCCGTACGATATCAAACTGAGCTAAACCGTAATAAACCAAGAACAACTGCAGCAGCAAAGGCGTACCACGAAAAAAGAAAATATAACTAAAGGGCAACACTCGCATATACCAATGACGCGAAGCACGAGCCATACCTAAAGGAATTGCCAACAGCAAGCCCACTATTACTGCAATGGCTACCAATTCTAAAGTTAGATAAGCACCTTCCAGCAACTTAGGCAGCCACTTAATAATTACATCCCAATTCATGCTGCACTCCTTTTAAAACCACGATTAGCGCGCTTCTCTAGAAAGTATAAGATCAGCATACTCACCATGGTTAAAGCCAAATAGATGCAAGCAGCTACCATAAAGAAAGTGAATGGTTGTTTTGAAGCAGTCACCGCCACTTGTGCATTGCGCATCACCTCATTAAGACCAACAACAGATACCAGCGCAGTATCTTTCATCAGAATCATGAAAAGGTTACCCAAACCTGGAATAGCAATACGCCACATTTGCGGCAATACGAGACGAAAGAGAATCCGTGTGCGCGATAACCCCAGTGCTAAACCCGCTTCGCGATGCCCCCGCGGAATTGCCAATAAAGCACCACGAAAAACCTCAGTAGCATAAGCACCAAAACACAAGCCCAGTGCAATAACACCTGCTGCAAAAGCAGTCAGCTCCATCTCAGGATGACCAATAGCCTCCCCAAGGGTACGGACAAAGTTTACAGACCCATAATAGATTAATAACACCCACAATAACTCAGGCACACCACGCACCATGGTTGAGTAGGCATCGCCAAGCCAGCGTAATACGCGATAAGGAGATGTTTTTGCTAGTGCGCCACCCAAACCTAACACTAGGCCTAAAACCAACGAGCACAGGGCAAGCTTAATCGTCATCCAAGCACCAGCTAAAAGCGCTGGGCCGAAACCATAGAGTTCAAAAGTCATGAGAAACACTTGTGTGGCGTGTGCAAGGAAAAACCGCCACAAAATTAGTGGCGGTTTTTTACAGCGAACGCTTTAAATTAATAAACGTTAAATGGGAAGTACTTATCGTTAATCGTTTTATAAGTACCGTCTTCAACAATTTCTTTTAGCGCTGTGTTTAGGCGCTCACGCAACTCATTATTACCTTTACGCACAGCGATACCAATTTTGTCATTATCAAAAACGGGGTCACCTTTAAACTCAAAGTTTGCACCTGCCTCACTTTGCAGCCATTCCCAGTTTACAAATTTATCCGCTAGAACACCGTCAAGACGTCCTGACTCTAAATCTAAATAAGCATTCTCATTGGTATCATAAAATTTAATATCAACAGTTTTACCAAAATTATCCTCTAACCAATGACCTGCAATAGTGGCACGTTGTGCACCTATCACTCTGCCTTTCATACTCTTTTTATCGAGTTTAAAGTCGCTGCTTTTCGGTGCAACAAACTGCAAACCATTAGTGTAGTAGGGATCAGTGAAATCAACTGCACGCGACCGCTCCTCTGTGATGGACATCGACGCTGCTAAGAAATCAAACTTTTTAGCATTGAGCGCTGGAATAATGCCATCCCAGTCAGATGTTACAACACTGCACTCAACGTCCATTTTTTCACACAATGCTTTAGCGATATCAAGATCAAAACCAACTGCCTCACCATTAGAATCAATGAGATTAAACGGAGGATAAGCACCTTCAGTACCAATTTTAAGCGTTTCTACTGCAAAGCTTGTTGTAGCGAATGACAAGCTGGCCGCAGCCACTAAGAGTATTTTTTTATAATTTTTCATAGTTGTCGCCTCATTGGTTATGACTAGACATAAACTGTTTGCAGCGCTCTGACTGCGGATTATCAAACACCTGCTCCGGTGTACCTTGCTCTTCAATGACACCCTGATGTAGAAATACAACCTCACTGGACACTTGTCGAGCAAAACTCATTTCATGAGTCACCATTAACATAGTGCGGCCTTCTTCAGCTAAAGCACGAATCACACCCAGTACTTCTTGCACCATCTCAGGATCTAAAGCAGAGGTTGGCTCATCAAATAAAATCACTTTAGGCTGCATAGCCAATGTACGTGCTATGGCCGCACGCTGCTGCTGACCACCCGACAACTGATTCGGATATACATGACGTTTATCCTCAATACCAACTTTAGCAAGCAACACTTCAGCAGTTGCAATAGCTTCATCTTTACTTAAACCCAACACTCGGCGCGGTGCCTCAGTCACATTATCGAGCACAGTCATGTGTGGCCACAAATTAAAGTTTTGAAAAACAAAACCCACTTGTGTGCGTAGGCGATTAATTTGTTCATGACTGGCCGCAACCAACTCTCCATTACGACCTGGCTTTAACTGTAATTCTTCACCGGAAAAGAAAATCTGTCCCTGGTGTGGGTTTTCTAGCAAGTTAATACAACGTAAAAACGTTGATTTACCCGAACCCGAAGACCCCAAAATTGAAATCACATCGCCGTCATGTGCAGTTAAAGAAATGCCCTTCAACACATCTAAATCGCCATAGCGTTTATGCAGATCGCGTATTTCTAAGGCAGGAATGGCCTCAGCCATAAAATATCCTCTTTTATAACGAAGAGTATGCTTATAGCAAATATGCGCCCTGTTACGAGCAACAGACAAAACCCAACTTAATAAGCAAAATTTAAGCTGGGTAGCTAAGCAGTGAATAATAATGATGATGCGATAGTGCCAGTTTTAGGCTCATTTTAAAAGCATAAGACGCATTGAGCCTTATGCTTCATCAGATGACTTAGTAGTCTTAGGTGACAAGCGTAAGCGCCGTAAACTGCGCTTCACACTTTTCAGGTGGCTAACCAGTGAAGATCCACGCGACATAGCTACCCCCATGGCCAACACATCAATCACTACTAAGTGTGCGATACGGGAGGTCAAAGGCGTATAAATCTCGGTATCTTCTTGTACATCAATGGCCAAGTTAATGCTTGATAAATCTGCCAAAGGCGTGTTACTTGGGCACAACGTAATCAGAAAAGCACCTGTTTCTCGCACCAAATTAGCAGTGGTTAATAAATCCCTAGAACGACCTGATTGAGAAATACAAATCGCCACATCCGTCGGCTGCAAAGTTACAGCTGACATGGCTTGCATATGCGGATCACTATAAGCAGCAGCTGTTAGCAACAAACGGAAAAACTTATGCTGAGCATCTGCTGCCACGGCTCCAGAAGCACCAAAGCCATAAAACTCGACTCGTTTAGCTTCTGCAATAATGGCTATTGCACGCTCTAACGCTTCAATGTTGAGGTGCTCGCGCACATCAATCAAAGTATGCAAAGTAGTATCAAAAATCTTTAATGCATAGTCAGTGACAGTATCCTCTTCACTGATAGCAAACTGACCGAAACTGGCTCCCGAGGCTAAACTTTGTGCAAGTTGTAGTTTTAAATCTTGGAAACCTAAGCAACCAACAGCGCGACAAAAACGTACGATAGTCGGCTCGCTCACCCCAACAACAGCGGCAAGATCAGACATCGAGCTGTGCATAACCGCAGCTGGATCAGATAAAACATACTGCGCTACTTTGACTTCTGATTTGCGCAGTGACTCAAGAGATTCGGTGATGTGCTGTAACAAATTCACAATGTTAAACTCATTTAGCTAGTGCCACAGTTATGTAGCTATTTTGTAGTTATACTACAACAATCATTTATTCGCACGTTTTTCCATAGGAGAGCAACCTTGAGCACGCCTTGTGACATGCTAGTGTTTGGCGGTACTGGTGATCTAGCCCTGCATAAATTGCTGCCTGCACTCTATCATCTACACCGTGAGCATCGCCTACCTAAAACAATGCGCATTATAGGCATCTCGCGTAAGCTCTTAGCGCGTCAACATTATATTGCTCTCGCAGAACGCCACTGTCGTGCGCAAATTGAAAAGAAAGACTTTGACGACAATACTTGGTTCAGCTTTAGCAAACGTCTCGATTATCTCGCCATAGATGCTGCCCAGGCAGCTGACTTTAACCGGCTTACAGAGTTTTTAAAGCATAGTCCAGAGCACGCTTACATCCATTACTTAGCTACCGCGCCACATCTGTTTGCCAGTATTGCTTCTAACTTGGCCATCAATGGATTAGCCGGTCCGCATACACGTATTGTAGTGGAAAAACCCATTGGTCACTCACTTGATTCTGCATTAAGTATTAATGCTGCCATTGGGACTGCCTTTGCTGAAGAGCAAGTCTTTCGTATTGATCATTATTTGGGCAAAGAAACAGTTCAAAACCTCATGGCTCTACGCTTTGCCAATGCTTTATTTGAGCCTGTTTGGCGCTCTGCTCACATAGATCATATACAAATCAGCGTCAATGAAACCATTGGAGTGGAAAACCGTGGTGCATATTATGATGCTGCAGGTGCCATGCGCGACATGTTGCAAAATCACTTATTACAATTACTTTGCTTAATCGCAATGGAAGCACCTGTACGTTTTGATGCTGACTCCGTACGCAACGAAAAAGTAAAAGTTTTACAAGCACTCAAGCCCATCTGCGGGCTTGATGTCCAAGATAAAACTGTGCGCGGTCAATATACAGCCGGCCACGTGGGTGGACATAACGCTCCTGCTTATTACTTCGAAAAAGGAGTGAACAGCGACAGCGATACAGAAACCTTTGTCGCAATGGAAGTAGAGGTGGATAACTGGCGGTGGTCAGGTGTGCCTTTTTACTTACGCACAGGTAAGCGTCTCGCTAAAAAAACCTCAGAGATAGCCATTCAATTTAAACCTGTACCACACAGTTTATTTAACGACAGCCAAGCTAATTTACTGCTCATTCGCCTCCAGCCCGAAGAGCGCATCAGCCTTGAGTTAATGGCTAAAGTACCTGGCAAAGGCATGCACTTAGAACCTGTCAATCTCGATATCAACTTAGCAGAGTTTTTTCAAGATAGCCGGCGTTGGAAGGCCTATGAACGCTTATTACTGGATGTAATAGAAAATGACTCCACTCTCTTTATGCGGCGCGATGAAGTTGAAGCTGCATGGCGGTGGGTTGACCCGATCTTAAAAGGCTGGCAACAGCACTATCAGCGTCCTCGCCCCTATCCCGCTGGATCTAATGGCCCTGAGCAGGCACACAGCCTATTGGAGAAACATAACCGTGCGTGGCTAGACTAGCACTCAAGCTGATGCCTCAAGCACATACTTCACAGGCATAAAAAACCGCTCATGATGAGCGGTTTTTTACACAACGACTGAAATTTACAGTTGTGGCCCCGCATTTTTAATCGCGTCAGACACATCAAACTTCTCAAAGTTTTCTATAAACTTAGCAGCCAATTCTTTAGCCGCCGCGTCGTATGCATCTTTATCAGCCCAAGTGTTACGAGGATTCAGCAAGTTACTATCAACACCCGGTACAGCTTTTGGTACATCCAAGTTAATAATAGGCAAATGCTCTGTTTCTGTACCGACTAAAGTACCACCCTGAATAGCCGCAATCACTGCACGAGTTGTTGGAATATCAAAGCGCTGACCAACACCATAACCACCGCCTGTCCAACCTGTGTTCACTAAGTAGACTTTTGAGCCGAACTCTTTAATACGCTTGATCAATAAGTCAGCATATTCACCTGCGGGGCGCGGGAAGAATGGTGCACCGAAGCACGTTGAGAAAGTCGACTTAATACCAGAGCCTGATCCCATTTCAGTAGATCCCACTAAAGCAGTGTAGCCTGACAAGAAATGATAAGCTGCCTGCTCATTGTTCAGGATCGATACCGGTGGCAATACACCAGTCAAGTCACAGGTTAAGAAAATGACCGCATTAGGCTCACCTGCACGATTTTCAAGGACGCGCTTTTCAACGTTTACTAGTGGATAAGCGGCACGGCTATTTTGCGTTAAGCTATCATCCGTGTAATCAGGAACACGCTGTTCATCAAGCACAACGTTTTCCAGAACTGCACCGAACTTAATGGCTTTCCAAATAACTGGTTCATTCTTCTCAGACAAGTCGATGCATTTTGCATAGCAACCGCCTTCGATGTTGAACACAGTACCCACACCCCAACCGTGTTCATCATCACCAATTAGATAACGGCTTTCATCAGCAGATAATGTGGTTTTACCTGTACCAGACAAACCGAAGAACAAGGTGGTATCACCGTCTTCTCCAACGTTTGCTGCGCAGTGCATCGGTAAAACGTCTTGCGCAGGTAAAAGGAAGTTCTGCACAGAGAACATCGCCTTCTTCATTTCACCTGCGTAGCGCATACCTGCCAACAAAACTTTCTTGGCTGCAAAGTTAATCATGACGCAACCATCAGAGTTCGTCCCATCACGCTCAGGCACACACTCAAAGAATGGGGCGTTAATAATCTGCCACTCACCCTTGTTTGCCGGGTTAAAAGTATCAGGCGTAATAAACAAGCAACGGCCAAACAGGTTGTGCCATGCTGTAGTTGTTGTCATTTTAACTGGCAAGTAATGCTGTGGATCAGAACCTACATGAACATGTGATACAAAGCTTTCGCGCTCAGCCACATAAGCCTCTACACGAGTCCAAAGCGCATCAAAAATACTGGGTGCAATCGGGCGATTAATCGGGCCCCAAGCAATTTGATTCTCAGTGCTAGACTCTTGCACGATAAATCGATCAGCCGGTGAGCGACCAGTACGGTGACCAGTTTCGACCACCAGTGAACCATTTACAGCTAGTTTGCCTTCACCACGGCGAACAGCCTCTTCAATTAATTGAGCAGCACTAATATCGGTATACACAGCGTTGTTTGCTTGCGTCATGAGTTCCCCAACGGCCCGAGCCGAGTCCTCCAAAGATTTTTGTAGCCCTTTAAACTAAAGCACTACAATGAAAAAGTGCACGCGATTATGCCAGAGTTGCGCAATTAATGCACTGTGCTCGAGGCACTAGTCGCATCTTGTTCAGCGAACATTTGGATAATATCGTCTTCGTTAAATACATAGCGTTCATTACAAAACTGACAATCGATCTCGATACTGCCTGCTTTTTCGACGAGCAACAACTTCAGCTCGTCAAGACCAAGACTGATTAACGCCTTTTCTGAACGCTCGCGAGTACAGCTGCAGTGAAACCTTACATCTGTTCTGGAGAATACTCGCAACGCATCTTCGTGGTAGAGACGATGCAAAATAGTCTCATTATCCAACCCTAGTAACTCCTCAGCACTTAAAGTAGCAGCTAAAGCAATGACATGCTGCCAACTTGCCTCCCGCTCCTCAGGATCAGGTAAACGATCTGCCGGTAACTGCTGCAATAGCATGCCACGCGCACGCTGCCCATCTGCATACAGCCAAAAACGAGTCGGTAACTGTGCTGAGTTCACAAAGTAGTTACTGAAGCACTCAGCTAAACTTTCACCATCTAGTGCAACCAAACCTTGATAGCGCTGACCTTCTTTAGGATCAACCGTTAATGCTAAAACGCCATCTGGCATCATTTCTTTAAACGTCGAAGCACTGCTAATGTCTTCAACTTCATAACGGGCAATAGCACGCAGTTCTCGGTCACTGGTGCACTCAACCATCAACAACGGCACAGAGCCACTGGAACGTGCTTGCAAGACCAACACACCGTCAAACTTTAACGTATTCACTAATAAAGCTGCCGCTGTCATGAGCTCGCCAATCAAAGTCGCTACCGGCTCTGGATAATCATGCTTAGCCAACACATGGGCATAGCTTTCCTCTAAACTTGCCAACTCACCACGCACATCATTATTTTCAAAAATAAAGCGCTGAGTAAAATCAAAATCTGCCATATAACACCATAAAAGAAATAACAGCTCAGTATAAACCGAGTCGAAAAAATGAACTGATTTAAATACAGCCTAGCGCGATAGCCACTCGCTTACTGCTCTCGGAAACGATGAATTTGGCGGCGTTGCTTCTTACTGGGCCGGCCTTCAGTCTGAATCCCTAATGCCCCTGCCTTACGTAATGCGGCAGCCTCTTCACGCGCAGCAATACTCTCTGCCGTTTCGCGATACAGCATCTGTGCTTGCGGCGCACCACGGCGCACTGAGCTCAGCTGCTCAACCACGACAGTACGGGTGTCATACCCCACACGAATCATTAACTCTTCGCCAATTCTCGGCTCTTTTGATGGCTTACAGCGTTCTCCGCGGCAATGCACCTTACCACCAGTAATCGCATCTTTAGCCAAGGCGCGAGTTTTAAAAAAGCGCGCTGCCCATAACCACTTATCTAGCCGAACTTTTTCTTCTGTCATAACTTACTTTTACCTTTATCCTGTTCTGCAGCTCACCTGTGAGGTGCCGCCATAGGTAGTTGCACACGAGCCTCTAAACCACCTCCAGCCCTATTATGCAACTCAACCTTGCCACCGTGCTGAGCAGCAATACGCCGCACAATAGCAAGCCCAAGACCAGCACCTTGACCACCTCGAGCCTGATCGCCACGGATAAATGGATTAAAAATACGCTGTAAATCCTCTGGATCGAGCCCTTCACCACGATCCAGCACACTGATCATGACATGAGGTGTTGGCCCCTCACGCATTACTGAAGCGGCAACTTCAATACCTTCACCGCCATAGCGTAAAGCATTCTCTAACAAATTCACCAACAAACGTTTAATAGAAACACGCCGCAAAGGTAACGAAGGAATCTGCTCTAGACACACTCGAATGTCATGCCCTTGGTGGTTATATGGGGCAACCACAGCAGTAATCAATTCATTGAGATCACAATTCTCCATCGGCTCATCACTGCCGTCACGGATAAAGGCTAAAAACTGATCTAAAATCGCATTCATATCCTCAATATCACGCACCATATCAGCCGTAAGTTCGCTATCAGTGTCGAGAAATTCCAGTGATAAACGTAAACGTGTCAGCGGCGTACGCAAGTCATGAGATACCCCAGCAAGCATCAACTCTCGCTCACGCCCTGCTTGCTCAACATCATCGGCCATTTGGTTAAAAGCTCGGTACACCTCTGCCATTTCACTGGCAGTGTCCACATCCACTGGCAAACGCACACTACGCCCTTGTCCAAATAAACGCGCAGCAATCACCAAACGCTTCAATGGCGCACTAAGTTGGCTAACAAAGATCCAAGCAGCACCAGTGGATAACAGTCCAATTCCTAAAAACCAAGCCACTAAATTCCATACTCGCTGCCCGCGTAAAGGGTGTGGGTACAGCGGCACACGAATCCAATCTGGACCTAAACTGGGTGCGTAAACCCACAATGAGGGGGGATTTTTTGCTCGAATGCGCACCCGAGTATCGGCACCCAATTCTGCTCGCATTTGTTCGCTGAAAATCTCACTGTAAGGCCAGTGTTTTTCCCCTAGAGGTACTTCTGACTCATGAACCCGCTGTAAACCTGCTGCTTGGGCAATAGCCGGTCGCTCAGCCTCGGGAGAAGCCCAATATGCACGTAACGTTAAAGCAGCACCATGACTGTACTGCTGATCAACGAGCACATCTTCATTGAGCATCAAGTAAATCAAAGTCAGTGCTTTAGAAAAAAGCACTGCCAGTAACACCATCCATAAAGTGCGTGCAAAGAAGCTTTGTGGATACAAAGGGGAGGTTTTCATTTCTTACCATCAGGTACGAATACATAACCTACACCCCAAACAGTCTGAATATAGCGGGGTTTCGATGGGTCTGGCTCAATCATGCGCCGCAAACGTGACACTTGCACATCAATAGAGCGCTCTAAAGCATCCCACTCACGCCCTCGTGCTAAGTTCATTAACTTATCTCGGGTTAGCGGTTCACGTGGGTGCTCCACCAAGGCTTTTAATACCGCAAATTCGCCAGTGGTCAGCATGTGCACTTGATCACCTTTACGCAGCTCACGGGTCGCTAGCGACAAACTATACTCACCGAAACTGACGCTAGACTCTTCACTCCCCGGAGCTCCGGGCACATTAGCCGTTTGTCGGCGTAAGACTGCCTTAATTCGCGCCAACAGCTCACGTGGGTTAAATGGCTTAGATAAATAATCATCAGCACCCAACTCCAAACCTTGAATTCGACTGGCCTCATCACCTTTAGCTGTCAACATAATAATAGGCACTTGATTGTTCCCTTCGCGCAAGCGACGGCACACTGATAAACCATCCTCGCCGGGCATCATTAAATCCAACACAACTAAATTAAACAGTTCACGTGCCAGCATGCGATCCATTTGCTCAGCATTTTCTACACTGCGAACACGGTAACCTTGCTCAGTTAAAAAACGCTCAAGCAAACGACGTAAGCGCTCATCATCGTCAACAACAAGGATTTTCTCTCCTTCAGATACGCTCATGCTTTTCTACCTATTCAATGAATATATATGTCCGTTAGTATGCCGCAATCCTAGCATTCATGCGCGCTAGGCATTGTTAGCAAATCTTTCTTAGTGGTGACAGCACTGGTTTGCTGTGTAATTTCCCCTATAATCGGCTGTTTACTGCAGGTCTTGCCTGCCTCTTTAACTGACTCAGGTAGCCCAATGGATAGCATTAGTTCTCGTATCGCCACCGAACTCGGTGTTCGCCCCCAGCAAGTATCCGCCACCATTGCCTTACTCGATGAAGGCGCTACAGTGCCTTTTATTGCGCGCTATCGTAAAGAGGTCACCGGCAGTTTAGATGACACACAACTACGTAATTTAGAAGAACGCTTACGCTATTTACGCGAATTGGATGAACGCCGTACATCTATACTTTCATCTATTGAAGAGCAAGGTAAATTAACACCTGAGCTCCAGCAAGCCATTATTCAAGCTGATACCAAAACCCGCTTGGAAGACCTCTATCTACCCTACAAAAAGAAGCGTCGCACTAAAGGCCAAATCGCCCTAGAAGCAGGTTTAGGTGAGCTAGCAGACTTATTATTTAACGACCCCAGCTACGACCCACACACAGAAGCCACACGCTTTATTGATACTGAATCCGGTTTTGCTGATGAAAAGGCGGTGTTAGAAGGTGCAAAATATATTTTAATGGAGCGCTTTGCTGAGGATGCTACTTTATTACAACGCTTACGCAGCATGCTGCAGCAAGATGCATTATTAAGTGCTCGAGTGATCGCAGGCAAAGAAACAGAAGCAGCCAAATTCACTGACTACTTTGAACATGACGAACCTTTCAATGCTGTACCATCGCACCGTGCATTAGCGATTTTTCGGGGCCGCAACGAAGGCTTTTTGAATGTGAGTCTCACCCTAGGTGATGCTACACCTAACCGCATGCACCCTTGTGAATTTGTAATTGCTGAGCATTTTGATATCAAAAATCACGATCGCCCTGCGGACCCTTGGCTAGCGGAAGTCGTACGTTGGACTTGGCGCATAAAACTCTCGAGTCACTTAGAAACTGACCTCTTCGGCCAATTACGCGAAGCGGCAGAAAGCGAAGCTATTCATGTTTTTGCGCGCAACCTCAATGATTTGTTGTTGGCTGCACCGGCCGGTCCACGTTGCACCCTTGGCATTGATCCGGGCTTACGTACAGGCTGCAAAATTGCTGTGGTTGATGCCACAGGTAAAGTGTTGGACACCGCTACCGTTTATCCTCATGCTCCACACAACAAATGGGACGAAACCCTTACCACCTTGGCTCAACTATGCAAAAAGCATCAAGTTGAGTTGATTGCTATCGGTAACGGTACAGGTAGCCGTGAATCTGATCGCCTAGCAATCGAGTTGGTCAAGCTTTTACCTGAGCTTAAAATGAACAAAGTCATGGTCAGCGAAGCTGGTGCTTCGGTGTATTCAGCCTCAGAGCTAGCAGCTCAAGAGTTCCCTGATTTAGATGTATCTTTACGTGGTGCTGTCTCCATTGCCCGCCGTTTACAAGACCCTCTGGCCGAATTGGTAAAAATCGACCCTAAAGCCATTGGCGTTGGTCAATACCAACACGATGTTTCACAGGCCCAGTTAGCCCGTTCTTTGGATGCCGTAGTAGAGGACTGTGTGAACGCCGTTGGTGTGGACGTCAACACAGCCTCTTCGGCGCTCTTAGCACGCATCTCAGGTTTAAATACCACCCTAGCCAAAAATATTGTTGCTTACCGTGATGAAAACGGCGCGTTCGCCAACCGAACTGCGCTTAAGAAGGTACCACGCCTGGGCGAAAAGACCTTTGAACTTGCCGCTGGTTTTCTACGCGTCATGAACGGTGAAAACCCTTTGGACGGTTCCGGTGTACACCCTGAAAGCTATCCTGTGGTCACCCGTATCGCACAGGACACTCAGCGCGATATTCGCTCATTGATAGGCGACTCCGCTTTTTTAAGGCAACTGGATCCAAAACAATTTACCGATGAAACATACGGCCTCCCAACCGTCACAGATATTTTGCAAGAGTTGGATAAACCTGGGCGCGACCCTCGTCCAGAATTTAAAACCGCTGCCTTCCAAGAAGGCGTAGAAAGCTTAAAAGACTTGAAACTGGGCATGAGCTTAGAGGGTGTCATTACTAACGTCACAAATTTTGGTGCCTTTGTTGATATTGGCGTACACCAAGATGGCTTAGTACATATTTCAGCGATGTCCGAAAATTTTGTTAAAGACCCTTACCAAGTGGTCAAAGCTGGCGATATTGTTAAAGTTAAAGTGATGGATGTGGACATTCCACGGGCGCGCATTGCTTTATCCATGCGCATGAGTGATGTGCCTGGCGAAAAACCAAAAGCACCAACCCGCGAACAACGTACACGCAATACGCCTCACAGTGAACGTCATACCAAACAAGACAAACCTGCAGCAAGTAACGGTGCCATGGCTGCGCTCTTTGCCAATGCAAAAAAACTAAAGAAAAAGTAACGGATAAAACCACTCCATCTACAGATAAAAAAGCGCATGCTCAACTAAATTTCAGCATGCGCCTTGTACTCACCGATCGACGCCCCCATATTGGCGTAATGCACTATTGAGGAATTTCACTTGAGCGATACATATTCTCGTCGTCTGGCGCTGCTCAGCCAGCCCGAAGCTTTAGCCCAGCTCAAGCATTGCCTGCATGGCATTGAGCGTGAGAGCTTAAGGGTTGAGCGCAATGGCCGCCTAGCCCTAACCCCACACCCTAAAGCTCTTGGCTCTGCCTTAACCCACAGCAGCATTACCACAGACTATTCTGAAGCTTTATTAGAGTTTATTACCGAGCCTCATCACGACTCAGCACAAACCTTAGCTGAACTTGATGATATCCACCGTTTTACTCTTACACACATTGATCAGGAAGTGCTATGGAGCCCTTCTATGCCCGGCCACCTACCCAAAGAAGAGCTGATTCCTATCGGTGAATACGGCACTTCAAATGTAGGTCAATTAAAGCACGTATACCGTAAAGGCTTAGCCGTGCGTTATGGTAAAACCATGCAGTGCATTGCCGGTATTCATTACAATTTCTCCGTTCCTGAATCAATTTGGACGCTGCTCAAAAACGATGAGCAAGATCAACGCTCAACAATTGATTACCAGTCTGCACGTTATATTGCCTTGATCCGCAACTTTCGTCGTTACAGTTGGTTATTAATGTATCTCTTTGGTGCCTCACCGGCATTAGATATCAGTTTTTTACGCGGCCGTGAACATCAGCTAGAGGTCTTTGATGAAGATACACTGTACCTCCCTTACGCCACGAGCTTACGCATGAGCGATCTGGGCTATCAAAGCAATGCCCAAGCCGGAATTACGCCGTGCTACAACGATCTCCAAAGTTACACTGATAGCTTACGCTGCGCAGTAAGTACACCCTACCCTGCTTACCAAGCAATCGGTCAAAAAAAAGGAGATGAGTGGCTGCAAATTAACACCAATATTTTACAGATTGAAAATGAATACTATTCAACTATGCGTCCTAAGCGCGTCACTTTAGCTGACGAACGCCCAGTAGACGCATTGATTGCTCGCGGTATTCAATATGTAGAAGCACGCTGCATTGATATCAACCCATTCTTGCCTTTAGGCATTGATTTATCTCAAGCCCGCTTTTTAGATACATTCTTATTGTACTGTGCGCTACAAGACAGCCCCTTATTGAGTGACAGCGAATGTCCTGCTGCTACGAAAAATTTCTTAAACGTCGTAAAACAAGGTCGCAAACCTAAACTGCAGCTAGAATGCAATGGTAAACAGATTACCATGCAAGACTGGGGGCATGAATTACTTGAGCAAATGCGAGCCACAGCGCTGCTGCTTGATCAGGCCTACGCAACCACCGAGCATAGTGAAGCCCTGCGCAAACAGATCGATAAGATGAATAATCCTGATCTCACTCCCTCAGCACAGGTTTTAGCTCACATGCGTGAGCAGCAATGTAGTTTTAGCCAGTTTTCGTTAAAACAAAGCTTGCAACATGCCCAAACCTTAAGTCATCCACCGCTTGATGCACAAAAAGTGGCGCACTATGAAGCATTGGCTGAACAATCACACCGTGCACAAACACAACTTGAACAACACGATAAATGCAGCTTTGACGAATATATGGATCACTACCTTTCTCAAGCTTGATAAACTCACTCACTTCAGTGTCGGCCCGGCACTGAAGTGAAACCTAACATGCAGCCTATAAGGCATTCTGTGTCCGTCTACGCCAATTTTGTACACGCACTTCAAGCTCTCCTAGGTCGTTAATACCTTGCTGTTCAGCACGCTTTAACAATATCAGCATCAACTCCGCCGTCACCATAGCGTCAGCACTGGCATTGTGACGCTGCAAAACTTGCAGTCCAAAAAAATCTACCCAATCATCTAGCCCTGGATTACGCATACTATGTTCTGGGTAAAGCATAGGAGCGATTTCTGCCACATCAAAAAACTTATGGCGCAAGTGATAAGAAAAAGCATCATCTAATTCTCGTATCAACATGCGCTGATCAAAGCTGGCATGAAAAGCAACTAAGGGACTCCCCCCTACATACTCCATAAAGTCCAGGAGTGCTTTTGCTGGACGCATACCCGCGGCCACCTCACTGGGTGGAATCTGGTGGATAAGTACACTTTCGCTAACCGCATGGTTAGCTCGCCGCAAAGTGCAGCCAAACTGATCACCTAGCGCAATCCCACCATCAGCAATAGTAACGGCACCAATGGAGAGTATCTTATCTTTTAAGGTGTTCAGCCCACTGGTTTCTAAATCGACCACAACAAAACGCTGATGCTGCAATGACTCTGCATAGACTGCAGGCTCAGCTAAAGCAGCTAAACGCAAAGCATCTTTTTCACGTAGCTTAGGCGCTTTACGGAACCATTTAAAAAAACTCACAGTTGATACCTAAAAGTCAAACTGGACTGTAAGCGCTGAGCTTGCCGAAAAGACTCGCGCAAAATCCGACGATCTAAGTGATTCAGCTCATCAGGGTAAATACGGTTACTGTAAGCCAGTTCATTGCGCGCTTGCTGCTGATGCTGTTGCATTCGAATCAACTGAATAAAGTGGTAAGCCTCAGCATAAGCATCACCGTCTAGACGCTCAATTACACCTTTGCTCACCAGCTGACGAATCCGTTCTAAGGTGTTACTACTCTCGATGCCATGACTTAATGCTAAAACACGAATACCATCAACAAAAGGTGCTAATCCCTTTATTTTAAGGTCAATAGTATCCTTCTCTAAACCTTTTTTATCCAAAGCAAAGTCACGGAATAAGCCACCTAATGGCGGCCTGTTTTGTAGAGCACTTTGCGCCATCATTCGTTGAAACATATCGTTACCACGGATCATCGAGAGCAACTCTCTGCGCAGTGTTTGACAACCTTCAACTGGCCCCATAATGGCGCGCAAATCAAAGAAAATCGTTGAGTACAATAAGTTTTCTGGCGTAGCCTCGCGAATCATCTTAGAGAATCGGCGCGACCACTCTTGACGTGATAAGCACAGCTCCGCATTACCAGCCATAATATTGCCCTTACACAAGGTAAACCCACACTCATCTAGGGCTAAATTAATGTCGCGAGCCAGTGGTAACAACTTCTGCCGTATGGCATTGGCTTCCTCTTGGCTGCTGGCTTCAAATAAAATCCCATTATCTTGATCCGTGTATAAGGTTTGCTCTTTACGCCCTTCACTACCAAAAACAAGCCAGGTAAAGTCCACTCCAGGATCACCATGCTCTTCCATGCAAAGCTCAACGACACGCACAACTGTGTGGTCATTGAGCATAGTAATTAAACGTGTTACCTGCTCCGGGCTGGCACCATGAGCTATCATACGGTCTACCAAGGAACGAATTTCATCACGTAACTGCACCAACTTTTCAACTGAATCAGCATTACGTACAGCTCGCGCAAGATGCACCAAATCGACACGCTGCAAAGAAAATAAATCACGCTCTGAAACAACACCTACCAAACGCCCATCTTCTACTAGGCACACATGAGCAATATGACGTTCAGTCATGGCAAGCGCGGCATCAAAAGCAGTGGCTTGTGGTGGCAGGTGGAAAGGGTTAAGGGTCATCAACTCACTAATAGGTTGACGCAAATCTGCATTCGCATCGGCAATTACCCGGCGTAAATCGCGCAAAGTAAAAATCCCTTGCGGACGTAAACCCTCATCCGTAATCACTAAGCTACCAATTTGTTGCTCATGCATTAACTGCACTGCTTTATGAAGGGGCAAATCGCCAAGACAAGTGATCGGCTGCCTCATTGATAAATCAGCTAGCAAAGTTTCCATGGAGTATTGCGAACCCAAGGTCTCTGCTGCACGGCTTTGCACTTGCTGATTGGCTTGATCCAATAGACTACTGATACCACGTACGGAAAAGTCGCGGAATACTTCACATTTAGCAAAAAGCTTTACAAAAGATGCTTTATCTAACAACAGGCAAAAAGTATCTGTAGCAGCAAAGTGTGAAGTACGGGTAGCACGCTCGCCTAATAATGCAGCTATAGGGAAGCATTCACCTGTGGATATTTCAAAGGTGGTCTCTTGGCTTGCATCTTGGCCTTTACGGCGTTCACCGTGCACACTGCCCTGCTTAACAATGTAAAAATACTCAACTGGACCATCTTCTGGACTGATGATACTGTCGCCCTCTGCATAAAATCGCAGCTGACAGTTTTCAACAAGAAAACTTAGATGAGCTAAATCCATCTGGTTAAAAGGTGGATATTTTTGCAGAAACTCCAAGGTGCCCTGAATATTTTGTTGCACAGCGGTGCGCCCTGTTTTTGCAAAGGCCTCACTTCTGCTCATGAAACGCACTCCTAATCAATTAGGCCATGCTAAGGTTTTATAGTTATAAGTCTTATGTAGACATAAGCTAACAGGCCCTTGCAGACTGCTAACTCAACCCGATGGCGTATTATTTTTATTAATCCTGTCTATTTTACAGGCTTAGCGGCAACTGAACAGGGGTTAACTTGCAGACAATAAAAAACCGCCCGAAGGCGGTTTTTTATTGTCACGAATCGCACTTATACATTGCTACCATACTTGGCCTTAAATTCGCGACGACGACGGTGTAATACGGGCTCAGTGTAACCGTTTGGCTGCTCGCGCCCTTGAAGTACTAACTCCAATGATGCTTGGAAGGCAATACTGTCATCAAAATTCGGAGCCATGTTGCGATACAATGGATCACCTTCGTTCTGACGGTCCACAATTACAGCCATGCGCTTCATCGTTTCAACAATCTGCTCTTCCGTCACAATACCGTGACGCAACCAGTTCGCCATGTGCTGACTGGAAATACGTAAAGTTGCACGGTCTTCCATTAAACCTACATCATTGATGTCAGGTACTTTAGAACAACCTACACTCTGCTCAACCCAACGAACAACATACCCTAGGATACCTTGCGAGTTATTATCCAATTCATTCTGAATTTCTTCAGGTGTCCAATCCGTGCTTGGCGCTAAAGGAATAGTCAGAATATCATCAAGAGACGCACACTCACGCTGCTTCAACTCTTCTTGACGAGCAAATACATCAACCTCATGGTAGTGCAGTGCGTGCAAAGTCGCTGCGGTTGGAGATGGAACCCAAGCGGTATTGGCTCCGGCTTTCGGGTGCGCAATTTTTTGCTCAACCATGCTCGCCATCAAGTCAGGCATAGCCCACATTCCTTTACCAATCTGTGCAATTCCAGACAGACCTGTAGCTAAACCTACATCAACGTTCCAATCTTCATAGGCTGCAATCCATTTCTCACCGCGCATTGCAGTTTTACGTACTACTGGCCCCGCTTCCATAGAAGTATGAATCTCATCCCCCGTGCGGTCTAAAAAACCAGTATTAATAAATACTACACGCTCTTTTGCTGCAGCAATACACGCCTTCAAGTTTACGGTAGTACGACGCTCTTCATCCATGATGCCCATTTTCAGCGTATTGCGCTCTAGACCTAGAACATCTTCAGTACGTGCAAATAACTCGTTAGCAAACTCAACCTCTTCTGGACCGTGCATTTTCGGTTTAACGATATACATGCTACCCGTGCGAGTGTTTTTACGAGTGGTATTGCCCTTCAGATCATGGATAGCAATTAAACTAGTAAACAAGGCATCCATAATGCCTTCCGGCAGTTCATTGCCTTTCTCATCTAGAATCGCAGGGTTCGTCATCAAATGACCAACGTTACGCACAAACAGCATTGAACGGCCTGGCAAGGTCAGTTCGCTACCATCAAGCGCAGTATACTCACGATCAGGATTCATGGTACGAGTAAAGGTTTTATCACCTTTGGTCACTGTTTCAGCTAAGTCACCCTTCATCAGACCCAACCAGTTTTTATAAACTAAAGTTTTGTCTTCAGCATCCACTGCAGCGATGGAGTCTTCACAATCCATAATGGTAGTGATAGCAGCCTCCACCACTACATCTTTAATGCCTGCTGCATCAGTTGCACCAATTGCACTCTTTGGATCAATTTGAATTTCAAAGTGCAAGCCATTGTTCTTCAATAAAACAACACTCGGTGCTGTTACATCTCCCTTGTAACCTACAAGCTGTGCATCATTGTGCAAACCTGTGTTGCTGCCACCTTTTAAGCTCACAACCAGTTTACCGTCTTCAATACGATAGCCTGTTGCATCAGCATGTGAGCCTGCAGATAAAGGTGCGGCCTTATCTAAAAAATTACGTGCATAAGCAATCACTTTATCGCCACGCACTTTATTATATGCCTTGCCCTTCTCTGCACCGCCTTCTTCACTGATCACATCAGTGCCATACAATGCGTCATACAGAGACCCCCAACGCGCATTAGCGGCGTTAAGAGCAAAACGTGCGTTAGTTACAGGTACCACTAACTGTGGTCCCGCCATACGCGCAATTTCATCATCAACATTTTGTGTGCTGGCTTGAAAATCTGCTGCTTCTGGCAGCAAGTATCCAATTTCTTGCAGAAAAGCTTTATAAGCAACTGCATCATGAGCCTGGCCCTTACGTGCAAGGTGCCACTCATCTATTTGCGCTTGTAAGGCATCACGCTTATCTAGCAGGGCACGGTTTTTCGGTGCAAGGTCTTTTAGAACTTGCGTTGCACCTTCCCAGAACTGCTCTGAAGTCAGGCCTGTGCCTGGAATAGCTTGGGTATTTACGAAGTCATATAGAACTTTGGCGACCTGCAAGCCACCGACTTGAACGCGTTCAGTCATTTTTGCCTCACTCTGCTTAGAAAGCCTCAAATAGAACGGCCATTAGGCCATGTAGTGCATACAGATAAATACTACATGATTAATTTAAAAAAAGCAGAGAGAAATTTACAATGTATTTTTTATCGTATGTTGCAAGCAAAAAAAACTCCGAATCTCTTAAGGGGGAGAGACTCGGAGTGTAAATCCAGATCTTTAGGGGAAAAGATCCAGATATCTGCCAACATAAACACATCAAGGAGTGCAACAATAGCTACATGAGCTATTCAAATACTCTGACCGCCCCTCAATACAGATAGTTCCCAATGTGTTTAAAAAATTTTAATGTGCTTCATCCCAGTTATCGCCAACCCCAGCTTCCACAATCAGAGGCACAGCTAAAGCAGCACCGGCACTCATCAACGGTAAAAGTCCCTTACGTAACTCTTCCACCTGATCTTCACGTACCTCTAAAACCAACTCATCATGTACTTGCAAAATTACCCGTGCATCAAGTTTAGACTCAGCTAACCATTGGTCCACCATAATCATAGCGCGTTTAATAATATCAGCTGCACTTCCCTGCATCGGAGCATTAATAGCAGTACGTTCGGCTGCCTTTCGAATATTGGCATTCTTTGCTTTAATCTCTGGCAAATATAAACGTCGACCAAATATCGTTTCTACATAGCCTTGCTCACGGGCTTGCTCACGGGTACGCTCCATGTAATCCAATACCCCTGGATAACGGCTGAAGTATCGATCCATGTACATTTGCGCCTCACTACGCTCACAACCAATTTGCTTGGCTAAGCCATGGGCACTCATACCGTAAATCAAACCGAAGTTAATTGCTTTAGCATTGCGCCGTTGATCACTAGTGACCGAGTCCAACTCCACCCCAAATACTTCTGATGCAGTTGCCTTATGCACATCTCGATCATTACGAAATGCATCCAACAAGCCTGGATCTTGAGCTAAATGCGCCATAATCCGTAGCTCAATTTGCGAATAGTCCGCTGCCAATAATTTATAGCCCTTAGGCGCGACAAAAGCTTGACGAATACGACGTCCTTCTGCCGTACGAATAGGAATATTCTGCAAATTTGGATTACTTGACGACAACCGCCCTGTGGCCGTGACAGCCTGATGGTAATTAGTATGGATACGCCCAGTTAATGGATTAATTTGCTCCGGCAATCGATCGGTATAAGTGCTTTTCAATTTACTTAAGCTGCGATATTCCATCAGTAAGACGGGCAACTCATGGCCTTGTTCAGCCAGCTCAGACAACACCGCCTCTGCCGTACTAGGCTGCCCTTTAGCAGTCTTGGCCAATACAGGCAAGCCGAGCTTTTCATACAAAATTACACCCAGCTGTTTAGGCGAGGCTAAATTAAATTCCTCACCCGCAAGCGCAAATGTCTGGCGCTCCAGCTCTACTAGCTTTTCTGTAATCTCTAAACTTTGCTGCCCCAGTAAATGCGCATCAACTAAGGCACCATAACGCTCAATGCGAGCCAGTACAGGCATCAGTGGCATCTCTATCGTGTTAAACACATCTAGCAATGCTGGTACCTTCTGCAACTCTTGCAACAAGCAGTTATGCAAACAAAGGGTGATCTCCGCATCTTCTGCCGCATAAGGACCTGCTATGTTTAAATCAATTTGATCAAAGGTCAGCTGCTTAGCCCCTTTACCTGCCACGTCTTCAAATTTAATGGTACTGCGATCCAAATAACGGGACGCTAAGTTGTCCATATCATGACGTGTCACCGTTGAGTTCAGAGCATAAGACTCCAACATAGTGTCAAACTGCACGCCTTGCACTGTAATGCCGTAACGAGCCAAAACATTGATATCATACTTACCATTTTGGCAAACTTTCGCCACCTCCGGATTTTCCAACAGCGGCCGCAATGCATCTAAAACTTTCTTTTCATCCAACTGCTGTGGTACACCCATATAACTGTGAGCGAGTGGCACATAAGCGGCCTCACCTTCTTTTACTGCAAAAGAAATCCCCACTAACTGTGCTTGTTGTGCATCGATACTGGTGGTTTCCGTATCAAAGGCAAACAACTCAGCAGTACTTAAACGCTCTACCCAAGTAGCGAAATCTGCTTCGCACACAATGGTTTGAAAGGTTGTTTGATGTGCTTCAACAACTGCTATTTCAGAACTGTTCTCAGCCGCATCCCCCGACGTTTCAGCACCTGTCGCTACCTGAGCATCACCTGACTTAGCCATGCGTCGACGCACTTCATCTTGCCAGCTTTTAAACTCTAAACGCTGATACCAATCCAATAAAATATCGTCTTGCGGCGCCTGCATCTGCAACTCATCAATGTTTAGATCCAACTCAACATCGGTTTTAATGGTGGCCAATTGGCGTGATAAGTAAGCCACATCACGATGTTCAAGTAACTTTTTACCTAAAGTTTTCGCACCACGGATCGGCAAGGTAGCAACCTGATCAATATTGTTATAAATCGAATCCATATCGCCCAAACCGACCAACAAACCCAACGCTGTTTTTTCACCCACACCAGGAACACCTGGAATATTGTCAGCCTTATCACCCATTAATGCTAAGTAATCGATAATCAACTCTGGAGCAATACCAAACTTCTCCACTACACCTTCACAATCCAACTTGGTGTTGTACATAGTATTAACCAAGCTGACATGACCATTGACTAGCTGCGCCATATCTTTATCGCCCGTAGAAATCACCACTGCGCGCTCAGCCAAAGTGCTACTTTGCGACAAAGTACCAATTACGTCGTCAGCTTCCACCCCCTCAACGCATAAAAATGGAAATCCCATGGCTTTTACACATTCGTGCAAGGGTTCAATCTGTACCCGCAAATCATCAGGCATCGGTGGTCGCTGAGCCTTATATTCAGTAAACAACTCATCACGAAATGTAGGCCCTTTTGCATCAAAAATGACAGTAATTACGCTGTCTGGATACTGCTTTTGCAAACTGCGCAACATATTGAGCACTCCTTTAACAGCGCCGGTTGGCATACCTGTAGAAGTCATCAATGGAGGTAGCGCGTGAAACGCTCGGTATAAATAAGATGAACCGTCAACCAAAACTAAAGGAGCCTGAGACATGCGAATAATTTACCTCAATAAAACAACGGGATAACACACAGGATACAGGCAAACAGTGAAAGCACCCAACAGCTGAAACGGCCCTGCGCGATAGAATGGATTTTGCTAGCATGGTACTTAACATAAGTTACAGCTCGGTCACTTTAGACTGAGCTGTAGTCAAGTAACTATCGATTTATAGCTGTGGATTGAAACTCAGCCAAGCCCCACACAGCACATATTGTATTGGAGTTTAAAATGAGCGAAAAACTAAGCCCTGACGCCTTACAGGCGCTTAAAATTGCATTTAGCTATATGCCAAACGCTATCGAAGTCACCAAGTACGAATACGGTGATCACTATAAAGTGGTGTTGGAACATATTGAAATCGTTAAAGAAATGCTATTGCTCAATGATGTTGATCCAGAAGAAGTCCCGGGTGAAATCAATCCGGAGCACACGCCTTACTCATCCTATTAAGCTCTTTCTTGAGTTAAGTTAAGAAACCGCATTAAAGTACTGCGCTATACACTGCAGCTGTCACAGGATTCTTAACTTTGCCTCCGTAAGCGCAACGCGCTTTGATTAGAAAGCAGCACAAAAAAGAGAAATAGCACAATGACGGATATACAGTTTCCTTCCTTCATGACTCAAACTGATCAAGGAAGACTTTGAGTAAGCTATTACCGTAAATCGTCGTGGAGTTAAATATACCCAATCCGATTTAGATACCCTTAATGCATTGCGTACCGACTATGCTGAATCAGCTGACGGCTTAACTGCAACATTGCAGGTGGTTGCCATTAATTTTCAAGTCGACGCTGCCACCAATAATTGCAGACACAATTAATGCAGTCAAAAATAAGCCTGAATGAATCAGGCTTATTTCCATCGAGGATGTTGTCCCACATGTAGCACTTCAAACATCTTCGGTGCTATTTAGCCGCTTTTTCTTTAATTTCAGCAAATACCTGCTCATCCAACGCTCCAATCTCAAACTGAGTGTGTGCCACCCACTCAAAAGCTCGTTGATTCAGTTCAGCAATAGCTTTTGAACCTTCACCCTCAGCATACATAGCAGGGCCAATCACCACGTCGATCACGCCAGGCCTCTTACTCCAACCTTGTTTGGGCCAAAATGCTCCGGCATTATGAGCAATTGGTAGTACAGGTAACCCAGCATTCACTGCTAACGAAGCACCACCGCGAGAAAACTTACCAATTTTACCCATGGGGACACGCGTACCTTCAGGGAAAATTAAGAGCCAACAATTTTCTTGCAAACGTTCTGCACCTTGCTTAGCTAGCTGCTTCAATGCTTGCTTAGGATTACTGCGATCAATGGCAATAGGTTTAACCAAAGCCATAGTCCAGCCAAAAAACGGGACTCGGAACAGCTCCTTCTTCAACACCTGACTTAAAGGTTGAAAGTAGGCTGATAAGAAAAAAGTTTCCCAAGTACTTTGATGTTTAGCTAATATCACACAGCGCTCGCTCGGTATATTTTCTATACCAGTTACCCGATATTCTATATTCAGCAGATGCTTTGCCAAGAACACAGCAAAACCACACCAATTTACAGTAATAAATCGGTAACGCGCTGGAAAAGATAAAAAGGGAGCAGCCAACAAGCTCACCACGCTCCAAACAAGGGCGCTTAAACTGAGCAGGATATAAAATACTGCCGTTCTTAATCCGTATAAAACGCCCATATTGCTAACCTTTAATTCAATAGATAATCTGCAACCGCTGCTAAATCAGCAAATACCAAGGTGTGTTCGGGCAGCTCTTGCGTTCGTGTTTGCCCACCTTTCCCTGTACCCACCAAAACTGGTTGAGCATTGATGGCCACAGCAGCCTGTAAATCACGCAAACTATCGCCAACAAACCACACCCCATCAAGCGACGTGTGATAATGCTCGGCAATTTGTTGCAACAATCCAGGCCGTGGCTTACGACAACTACATCCATCGTCGGGACCATGAGGACAGTAAGTGATTAACCCCAGATGCCCACCGTACTGCTGCACTGCATCACGTAAAACTTGGTGCATACCCTCTAAAGTAGGCACATCATAATAACCACGAGCCAAACCTGACTGATTAGTGGCCACCGTGACAACCCACCCTGCACGACTTAAACGCGCAATCGCTTCCAAAGCACCAGGCAAAGCAATCCATTCGTCCACGCTTTTAATATAATTGTCTGAGTCGTAATTAATTACGCCATCACGATCAAGAATAATCAGTTTCATGGGTTTTCCTTAAGCCATGTGGGTGCAACCTTAAGCCCACCCACACAGTTTACTGCCACACTTAATCCAGTACAGAGATATCTGCTACACCTAAGAATAAACTGCGCAAATGCGCCAGCATAGCTAAACGATTGGCACGGATTTCAGCTTCTTCAACATTAACTAAAACATCAGTAAAGAACGCATCAACCGGCTCATGTAAGCTAGCCAAGCGGGCTAAGGTTTGACTGTACTGACGACTTTCAGCCAAGGGCGCAACTGCTTGCTGTGCCTGTTTTAATGCAGCATATAGAGCAAACTCAGCAGGGCTATCAAAATAACGTGCCTGCACCTCTGTAGCTTGAGCTGTGTTATTTTTACCCAACAAATTGGATACGCGTTTATTCACCGCCGCTAATGCTTGGGCTTCAGGTAAAGCACGGAAGGCTTGTACTGCTTGCACGCGCTGATCAAAGTCAAGTGGCGACATTGGATGCAATGCGCGTACCGCTTGGTAAACAGCCACATCAACCCCAGCATCTTCATAGCGAGCACGCAAGCGATCAAAGATAAATTCCTGTACCTGTTCCGCCAACCCTTCGCGCTGAACTTTATCGCCATACTGAGCAATGGTCATAGCCACTAGCTCAGAGATATCCACATCCAGTTGCTTTTCAATCAGAATGCGCAACACACCTAGAGCTGCACGGCGCAAAGCATAGGGGTCTTTACTCCCCGTAGGCAACATACCGATACCAAAAATCCCCACTAAAGTGTCGAGTTTATCTGCTACTGCAACCGCAGCACCAGTTAAACTAGTTGGCAATTCAGCACCGGCCCCGCGTGGCATATATTGCTCATTTAGCGCTAAGGCAATATCACCAGCTTCGTTGTCATTTTTCGCATAGTAGTAACCGGCAATTCCTTGCATTTCTGGGAACTCGCCGACCATTTCAGTGGCCAAATCGCACTTAGACAATAACCCCGCACGTTCAGCATGCTGTGGGTTACCACCGATTTTCCCAGCAATAAACGCAGCGAGCTTAGAAACGCGTACCGCCTTGTCATATACACTACCCAACTGCGCTTGGAATACCACATTTTCTAAACGCTCATTAAAAGCAGACAAAGGCTGCTTTTGGTCTTGCAAATAGAAAAACTCAGCATCCGTTAAGCGCGGACGCACAACCTTTTCGTTACCCGAGATCACTTGCTGCGGATCTTTACTTTCAATGTTCGAAACGGTGATAAAGCGCGGCAATAAAGCGCCATGACTATCGAGCAAGCAGAAGTATTTCTGATTATCTTGCATCGTAATAATTAAAGCTTCCTGCGGCACATCAAGGAAGTGTTCTTCAAAGGAGCAAACTAAAGGTACTGGCCACTCAACCAAAGCGGTGACTTCATCCAACAAGGACTCCGGTACAATCGCTGTACCCTGTTGCTCTTGCGCAAGCTCATCAACACGCTGTTTAATTAACGCTCGACGTTCGTTGAAATCCGCAATCACATAAGCTTTGCGCAAGGCCTCAAGGTAATCACTTGGCTGATTCAATACCACTTCTGCATTGTGATGAAAGCGGTGACCATATGAAGCACGACCTGCGGTTTGCGCGAGAATCGTACACTCAACAACCTCTTCACCAAAGAGCATGACCAACCATTGCGTTGGGCGAACAAACTCTTCTTTACGCGCTCCCCAACGCATACGTTTAGGGATGGGCAAGGCATTTAAAGCATTCTCTACAATGCTTGGCAACAAGACCGTAGTTGCTTGGCCAGTAATATGCTGTTCATAGCGTAACTTAGCACCACTGCGATCTACTTCGCTTATATCCACGCCACATTTACGAGCAAAACCTAGGCCAGCCTTAGTCGGCTCACCCTCTTCATCAAATGCCACTTGCACTGGCGGACCATCAATCACTTGAGTGCGATCTGCTTGACCTTCAATCAATTGTTCAACCAAAACCGCTAAACGGCGTGGCGCAGCATACACCTGCACATCAGCATGGGTAAGGCCTGCATCTTTTAAACCTTGAGTAATGCCATCACGAAAGGCACTGGCTAAGGTTTTCAAGGCTTTAGGAGGCAGTTCTTCAGTGCCCAGCTCTACTAAAAAGTCACGTGCACTCATTCTTCAATCTCCAACTTTGCCAATACTTCATCACGTAATGCATCCGGTGCCATCGGGAAGCCTAACTTGGCACGTGCCTCTAAATAACTTTGCGCCACTGCACGCGCTAATGTACGAACGCGTAAAATATAACGCTGACGTTCAGTCACAGAAATTGCACGACGGGCATCTAACAGATTAAAGATATGCGAGGCTTTTAAAACCATTTCATAGCTTGGTAAAGGTAAGTTGAGCAAACATAAACGGCTGGCTTCACTTTCATAAAACTCAAACTGCTCAAATAGTTTTTCAACATTAGCGTGTTCAAAATTATAAGTGGACTGCTCCACTTCATTCTGATGAAACACATCACCGTACGTAACCTGACCAAATGGACCGTCAGTCCAAATCAAGTCATAAACAGAATCTACACCCTGAATGTACATGGCTAAACGCTCAAGGCCATAAGTGATCTCACCAGTAACGGGATAACACTCAATGCCTCCCACCTGTTGGAAGTAAGTGAACTGAGTCACTTCCATACCATTGAGCCAAATTTCCCAGCCCAGCCCCCAAGCACCAAGGGTCGGAGACTCCCAGTTATCTTCAACAAAGCGCACATCATGTACCAAAGGATCGATACCAATACGACGCAAAGACTCTAAATAGAGTTCTTGAATATTATCTGGGTTGGGTTTGAGCACCACTTGGAACTGATAATAATGTTGCAAGCGATTGGGGTTATCACCATAGCGGCCGTCAGTTGGACGGCGGGACGGTTGTACATAAGCAGCGTTCCAGGTTTCAGGACCTAGAGCACGTAAGAAAGTTGCAGTATGGAAGGTGCCAGCGCCCACTTCCATATCATAAGGTTGCAGTACCACACAGCCTTGCTCAGCCCAAAAGCTCTGCAAGGCGAGGATCAGATCTTGAAAGGTACGCACGGCGGCGGTTGTCTGGGTCACGTTATATATCCACTATTAAAAGATGGGCAGAAAGTCTAGGAGTATACCTCAATCAAGGGCATTCCCGCAGCGGACATTCATCACGGTTATACAGATTCTTAATATGCCAAGGATTAAGGTGCTGTAGCTAGCAGTCTATGTCGCACTACTCCAAATAAACATATTGAATCTAAAATCGCGAAAGCAACTCTTGACATCCTCCCCCAACCTAAAGAACGGGGGATTCCTACTGCTAGACGACCATGCCCGGCCGCAAGAATGTTTTGTGCCGCGTTGATATTGCGATCGTGGGTGACACCACACCCGCTGCACGTCCATTCTCTTATTCCAAGTCCTGCGATACCTTTCGGCCTCGATTCGGGCAAGCTGCCGCGACTCGAACAGGTTTGGGTGGTGTATGCCTCGTCAATTGCCTTAAAAACAATGCCTGCGTGAGCGCATTTATAGTCCAGCATTGTTTTTAATTGACCCCAGCCAGCATCTAACACTGACTTGGCCATCGTGGTTTTAACGAGTTTTAAGCTACTGACATTGCCCACATAGATTTCACCGCAGCGGTTGACTAGATTACGACTGAACTTGTGCAATGCGTCTTATCTACGGTTAGCAATCTTGGCGTGAAGGGTTTTGACTTGGGTTTTATTTCTAGCCCGCTGTGCTATGGCCAGTTTTTCCTCAAGGCCACGATAGAAGCAACCCGCTTCCAGTTTTGCGCCATCCGAGCAGGTGGCAGTGTCGGTCAAACCAAGGTCAATACCGATACGGTCTTGGCCTTTGCTTGGCTCGACCTCCACATCCACCACCACGTTAAAGTACCAGCGGCCACGGGCATCTTCATTGAAACTGGCCGTACGTGAGATGCTACCTCAACCATGCCTGCAGACCTACTCAACTGTTCCTTAAGTCCTTAAGCCCAATAGAGTGAAGCAACGAAGCTCAACTGCCACCAGCTCAAACAGCTCTTGTTTCATGGCATACGGCGCTTGACGTGTGCAATCAAGATCCTTAACAGTGTCTGACTATATAGCCCCAGTGCTTTACCTGTGCCTTGAGTTTATGAGTACATATCGCAGACTGACAAAAAACACTATGCTCTTGAATGAATCGCTTATTAATATGTGTGCAACTAGCAGATCAAGCTATTTACTCATACATACTGATACTGAATATGTAACTGATTTATACAAGGCGCAAACAATGATTGAAGGCTTAGATTTATCCTTGTATCGTGCGCGACTTAACAGTGCTTCATGTGAAGACTGCGCACTCAGGGGCAAGACCTCCACAACAGTTGTGGCACACAGCATCAGCTAGATAATGCACCCATGATGACTCTTTATTTCTCACAAGCACCAGTGCAAACCCGCAGTTATCAAACCTATGCTCAGTGTGGCTTACCCACAGAACAGCTCGGTCAACGACTGACCCGTTAGACAAATGTGCAACCTCTGGCTCAATGTGCCAATCTAAACATTCTTGGACTTCATCAGCACCCTAGGATTTCCTATGAAAAGCTGATAGTTATAAAGCATACACCGTTCGCAGTTTCACTCTTGAAGTTGGTAGCCGCATGTCCGTTTGGAAATCATTTAAGTCCCTATATTTCGCTACATTATTGATGTTACTGGGCTCTGGTTTATTAAGTACTTATTTGGCCCTGCATGTTGCTGAGCGAGCTGACGGTATTTGGGTCGGTGCACTGATGACTGGTTTCTATCTAGGCCTGGTCTTAGGTGGAAAAATCGGTCACCGCTTAATCGCACGAGTGGGCCATATTCGTGCTTACGTAGCTAGCGCCGGCATTGTGACCGGTGCAGTTTTAGTTCATGGTCTAACTGAAAACCTGCCCGCATGGTTGGGATTACGAGTCCTCGTTGGTCTTGGCATGATGACCATGTATATGGTGCTAGAAAGCTGGCTCAACGAGCAAAGCACCTCAGAAGAGCGCGGCGTAGTATTTTCCGGCTATATGATGGCGTCCTACTTGGGCTCAGTTTTGGGCCAACTGGTACTTGTTGCCATCCCTGAGCTAAGTATCACCTTGCTATTACTGGTTGGCTTGTGCTTTGCGCTGTGTTTAGTCCCAGTTGCCCTCACTCGTCGCATCCACCCTGACCCTTTGCATCCAGCCCCCTTGGAGCCACGTTATTTCTTTCAGCGTGTTCCTTCCTCTATGATCACCAGTTTAATTGCAGGTGCTATGGTCGGAGCCTTCTATGGTTTAGCGCCTTTATACGCTAGCCGTATCGGTTTGCCGACGCAGATGATCGGTCTGTTTATGGGTGTCTGCATTGTAGCAAGCTTACTCATCCAAGCCCCATTAGGCTGGCTATCTGACCGTATTGACCGTCCAACCCTCATTCGTTTTATCAGTGGAACACTCATGATAGTGGCTCTACCTCAAGCCATTTTGATTGACTTACCCATTCTGCTGATTTTTATTGGCAGTGGCCTGAGCGCTGTATTGTTCTTTAGCCTATACCCTTTAGCCGTTGCCTTCGCAAACGACAATGTGGAAGCCGAAAAACGGGTCTCGCTTACAGCGGTCTTACTGACCACCTTCGGCATTGGCGCCAGTATCAGTCCACTTGTGATTGGTGCCATCATGAAACACTATGGCCCAGGTATGCTCTACGCCTCAATCAGTATTCTTGCACTCCTGATTGTCTTACGAGTGCGTCACCCACAATCTGAATCTGAAACTGAAGCTATTTGCGTCAGTGATGAAGCACCTTTGCAACATATATCAATGCCTGACGGTATTAGCAGCTCCCCTCTTGCCGCAGCACTTGACCCTCGCGTAGAGGAAAGTCACGTGCAAGAACAGATGCAAGACTGTCCACTCAGTGAGGTCGCTGAAGAGTCAGAAGAACAGCATTACTAAACAGCTTATTTCAACAAAGGTCTCAGCAGCCGACACAGGAGGCTATTATCACTGACAACGTCATGAATCCACTCTAGAATAAGCCTTTTGTTTATTATGATAGCTATGTATACATTAAGCACTATGCAACCTTGTGATCTACCTGAAGAGTTAGACATCCAACGCAAGGCCTACGATGACAACTTACAAGAAAGTCTCACAGTGATTGCACAGCGCCTCAAACAGGCATCTAATTTGGCCATCGTTGCCAAAGATCAATACGGCATCTGTGGCTATTTATTCAGTTACCGCCCACAAATTGGCGCTATTACTGCACTCGATGATACGTTTAACTCGCCTGATCACAGTGACTGTTTATACTTACACAACTTCGCCGTTGCGCCCTACACGCGCAAGCGCGGAGTCGGACCAGACCTGGTAAAGCATAAACTGAGCATGGCCCGTCAAGCTAGTCTGCAACAATGCAGCTTAGTCTCAATGCAAAACTCAGCATCTTTTTGGCAACGCATAGGTTTTAAACCTCAACTGTTGACCAATCAACAACAAAAGCGTGCACTCAAATCTTATGGCGTGCCCGCAGTCTACATGCAAAGATCGCTATAACTTTCCAAGTGACTACAACCCATCTGCTGTAGCCTTATTTTCGACTAGCATCAACAACTGACAAGGACACCCCAATGGAATTTCTTCTCTACTTATTGCTCGGCGCTGCCGCTGGCGTCTTGGCTGGCTTATTTGGTGTAGGGGGTGGACTGATTATTGTGCCAGTTTTGGTATTTAGTTTTAGCGCTCAAGGTTTTGCACCAGAAATACTCACCCATTTAGCTGTAGGCACTTCCTTGGCAACCATCAGCTTTACATCCATTAATTCCATCCGTGAACACCATCGTCGCGGTGCAGTACAATGGGATTTATTTCGCTGGCTCACCCCAGGCATTCTCGCTGGGGCGGCTATTGGTGGATTGACCGCCGCATTGATTCAAGGTCCTATCCTACAAAAAATTATCGGCGCCTTTGCCATCATTATTGCCATTCAATTGGCTTTAAATTTAACCCCTAAAGGCACACAGCCAACACCGAAAAAACCTGAACTGATTGCTGCAGGCAGTATCATTGGATGGGCTTCGGCGATTTTCGGTATTGGTGGCGGATCTATTACCGTACCATTTTTGGTGTGGCGCAGTATTGCCATGCAAAAAGCTGTAGCAACATCTGCCGCCTGTGGCTTTCCAATTGCCCTAGCAGGCGCCATTGTTTTTATTATCACAGGTTGGAATGACAAGCTCTTACCTGAGTGGAGCCTAGGCTTTGTTTACTTGCCCGCATTGCTAGGTATCGCTATTACATCAGTATTTTTTGCTCGTTTTGGTGCCAAACTGGCACATAAACTGTCACCACTACTACTTAAACGCTTATTTGCTCTGCTACTGACCGCGGTTGGTATCAGTTTTTTACTGAATTAAGGAACAATCATGCTCACCTACCCCAATATTGACCCCGTAGCCGTTGCCCTCGGGCCGCTCAAAATACATTGGTACGGCTTAATGTACTTAATTGGTATTGGCAGTGCTTGGTGGCTCGCTGGCCGTCGTTTACAGCGTTTTGATGTCAATTGGAACAAAGACACCCTATCCGACCTCGTATTCTGGGTAGCCCTTGGTGTGATTTTGGGTGGCCGTTTAGGTTATGTTCTGTTTTATGACCTAGCTTCTTATATTGATAACCCCGCATTAGTTTTGCGCATTTGGGAAGGTGGCATGTCCTTCCACGGTGGGTTTATTGGAGTGATGCTAGCGGTTTGGCTCTTTGGCCGAAAGCATAAGAAAAGCTTTTTCCAGCTCATGGACTTTATCGCGCCACTCGTACCTATCGGTTTAGGTGCAGGCCGTATTGGCAACTTTATTAACGCCGAGCTTTGGGGTAAAGCGACAGATGTATCTTGGGCCATGATCTTTCCAACCGACCCTGCACAGTTAGCTCGCCACCCATCACAGTTGTATCAGTTCGCTTTAGAAGGCGTTGCCCTATTTGTCATTTTATGGCTCTACTCACGCAAGCCACGACCCACTATGGCAATCTCCGGCATGTTCGCACTGTGTTATGGCATTTTCCGATTTATCGTCGAATTTGTCCGTGTACCCGATCCACAACTTGGTTACTTAGCCTTTGATTGGTTAACCATGGGACAACTACTATGTATCCCAATGATACTCGGTGGAATCGGTTTAATTATGTATGCCTATAAACGTCAAGAGGTAGCACAAGCATGAAACAATATCTCGATTTAATGCGCCATGTACGTGACTCTGGTGTGAATAAAAGTGACCGCACCGGTACCGGTACCCGTAGCGTTTTCGGCTATCAAATGCGTTTTGATTTAAATGCCGGCTTTCCGTTGGTCACAACAAAAAAATGCCATTTAAGATCCATCATCCATGAGCTGCTATGGTTCTTACAGGGTGATACTAATATCAAATACCTGAAAGATAATGGTGTACGCATTTGGGATGAGTGGGCCGATGAAAATGGTGACTTAGGCCCTGTGTATGGTTATCAATGGCGTAACTGGCCAAGCCCCAACGGTCAGTCGATCGATCAAATCAGTAAGCTGATTGACATGATCAAAAGTAATCCCGACTCACGCCGTTTAATTGTGAGCGCTTGGAATCCAGCCTTAGTCGATAATATGGCATTACCCCCCTGCCACGCACTGTTTCAATTCTACGTAGCAGACGGAAAATTAAGCTGCCAACTGTATCAGCGCTCTGCAGATATTTTCTTAGGCGTGCCCTTCAATATTGCCAGCTATGCTTTGCTGACCATGATGGTTGCTCAAGTATGTGATTTACAATTGGGCGATTTCATTTGGAGCGGTGGCGACTGTCACTTGTATGCCAACCATATGGAGCAAGCCGAAGAACAGTTGAACCGTAAACCATTTGCTTTACCCCGCATGCGTATTAACCCTGAGGTAAGGTCTATTTTTGATTTTACTTTCGAAGACTTTGAACTTTGTAACTATCAATCGCACCCACATATTAAGGCTCAAGTAGCGGTCTAAACCGCGTACTTGATCGATCCTTAAACGCAAGACTAGTTAACCAACTTCTAGATCAGCACGACAGGTGATATCTATGTACGACTGGCTCAACACACTCCCCAAAGCAGAATTACATATGCATCTAGAGGGATCCTTGGAACCCGAATTGATGTTCCAGCTGGCGGAGCGCAACAGGATCACCCTGCCGTGGGATTCAGTCGAAACCCTACGCAATGCCTATAACTTTAATAACTTGCAGGAGTTTTTGGACATCTACTATCAAGGCGCCAACGTCCTGCAAACTGAACAAGACTTTTACGACCTCACTTGGGCGTATTTAAAGAAATGTGAAAAACAAAATGTGATTCACGTGGAACCTTTTTTTGATCCACAAACCCACACTGAACGTGGTATTGAGCTACAAGTGGCGATCACAGGGATCAGTGAAGCCTTAGCTGATGCCCGTGATATGCTTGGCATCAGTAGTGGTTTAATTCTAAGCTTTTTACGCCACCTCTCTGAAGAAGACGCTTTTGCGACATTAGAAGAAGCCATGCCTTTTCGTGACCTGTTTTTCGCTGTTGGTTTAGACAGTTCAGAACAAGGCAACCCTCCAAGTAAATTCACTAATGTATTTGCCAAAGCCCGTGCTGAAGGCTTATTAACTGTAGCCCATGCAGGTGAAGAAGGCCCTCCAGAGTATGTATGGCAAGCCTTAGACTTACTCAAAGTCAATCGCATTGATCATGGGGTGCGTGCGTGGGAAGATCCACGCTTAATGGCACGTATCATTGAGGAACAAATTCCACTAACAGTGTGCCCTTTATCCAATACCAAGCTGCGCGTATATAACAATATGAGCGAGCATCCTATTCTGCAAATGCTCGAGCAAGGTGCAATGGTCACAGTAAATTCTGATGACCCTGCTTATTTTGGCGGCTACCTAACAGAGAATTTTGCTGCCTTACACAAAGACTTGGGTATGAGCCAAGCACAAGCACAACGCTTGGCCAATAATAGTCTTAATGCACGTTTAGCGCCCTAACTCGTAGCATCCTCTAGGGCACAACGCTTTGATGACAAACTGTAGCGCCGTACTCACGCACGCCGCTACAGTTCAATAGCCCAATTAATTGAAGCCGGGCTTAGCTCCCATCAGTGCACTGATAGCTAACAGTACGATTAAAATCAGCACCGCCCAAATCACTGCAAAGATCTGATCACGCCCCCGAGTTGGCTCTTTATTGATTAACTGTAATTGCCAGCGGCTAAGATTACTGTACAAAAAAGCACCAAAAATAAAGATCAAGGGCAGTAAAGCAATACTCAACATCAACCACTTCTGACTTAACGGCAAACCGCTCAGGTGAGTCATCCACCATCCTGTAATGGGCACGCTCACAGCCAAGAGCGTAAACACCGGTAAGCTAATCACCCGTGTCCGGTACAACTTTTCTTGCAATATTTCAGGTTTTTTTCCTTTGGCACGCCAAACAATAACAATATGGGCAAGCAAACCCAACATCAATAACACAGCTGGCACACTGTGCCCTATGCGCAACGCTAAATAATGTTCCAATTGTCTGACTCCTCATAACTCATAAACAAACAATATGTACCCCATACTGGAGCGCATATGACCCTAACCTAAAAACAGTTGATATGCTGGGTTATCAGTTTCATCCCAATAGGGATAACCAATTCTGTCTAAGGTTTCCTCAATCAATAATTCCTCATTCGCAGGAACCTGTAACGCAGCCAATACACGCCCGACAGCGGCTGCATGATTACGGTAATGGAACATGGAAATATTCCAATGCCCACCCAACTTGTTTAAAAAATTGAACAACGCACCTGGATGCTCAGGGAATTCAAAACGATACACACGCTCACTACCAACCGCCTCAGAATGACCACCAACCATATGACGAATATGCAGCTTCGCCAACTCATTATCAGTAAGATCCAATACAGGGAAGCCTTGCTCACGCAAACTGTCCACCAAGGCAGCGCGAGGGTCTAGCTCTGGATGCGTCTGCACACCTACAAAAATATGAGCAATACCATCGGTGTGGTAGCGGTAATTAAATTCAGTGATGGGACGTTTACCAATAGCTTCACAGAACTTTTTAAAGCTACCTGGCTGCTCTGGGATACTGACCGCAATAATCGCCTCGCGCTGCTCACCCAACTCAGCCCGCTCCGCCACGTGACGCAAACGGTCAAAGTTCACATTAGCGCCAGAATCAATAGCCACAAGGTGCTGATCCACAACACCAGTGCGCTCAACATACTTCTTAATACCTGCAACAGCTAAAGCACCCGCCGGCTCAGTAATTGAACGAGTGTCATCGTAAATATCTTTCATTGCCGCGCAGATTTCATCCGTATTCACCGTGATCACTTCATCCACATGATGACGGCAAATATCAAAGGTATGCTCCCCTATTTGGGTGACAGCTACACCATCAGCAAAAAGCCCCACTTGCGGTAAAACCACACGCTCACCGGCTGCCATCGCTTGCTGTAAACAGTTAGAGTCTGTTGGCTCAACTCCAATAATTTTAATTTCCGGACGTACATATTTAATGTAAGCCGCTACTCCAGCAATTAATCCGCCTCCGCCGCACGGTACAAATACAGCATGTAACGGGCCTTGATGCTGTCGCAAAATCTCCATCGCTACGGTACCTTGCCCAGCTATCACCTCTGGATCATCGTAAGGATGGATATATACCAAACCTTTTTCTGCAACCAGCTTCAAAGAGTGAGCCAATGACTCAGGAAATGCATCACCATGTAAAACAACACGACCACCTCGGGCACGCACAGCCTTAACTTTAATTTCCGGCGTTGTTTTAGGCATCACAATGGTGGCTTTAATACCAAGGAATTTTGCCGCCAAGGCGACACCTTGCGCATGGTTACCGGCCGATGCAGTCACTACACCTCGAGCACGTTCTTCCGCCGTCAGTTGGGCAATTTTGTTATAGGCCCCACGGATTTTAAAAGAAAAGACCGGCTGCAAGTCTTCACGTTTCAACAACACTTTATTGCCTAACCGCTCAGATAATTGAGGGGCATGGTGCAAAGGGGTTTCATGCGCCACGTCATAAACACGGGCGTTTAAGGTTTTCTTCACATATTGTTCGAGCATGATCAGTTCACTAAACAGGGCAACAAAGTCAAACAGTCTACTCCACCGATAACAACTCAACCACATTCATGCAGTTTAAGTCGCTATAATCAATCCATATTCTTTACTGACCGGAGTCCTTCGTGAACCAAGATCAACTGAAACAAGCCGTCGCCCAAGCGGCCATTGACTATATTCTGCCGCACTTGGAACAGCGCAGTATTATTGGTGTAGGCACAGGCTCTACAGCAAACTTTTTTATTGATTTACTGGCCAAGCATAAATACGATTTTGCCGGTGCTGTAGCCAGCTCTGAAGCCACGGCCGAGCGCTTAAAAAAACATGGCATTACAGTACATAATTTAAATAATGTGCAAGAACTTGAGTTTTATATAGACGGTGCGGATGAATGCAATAAGCACCTCGAACTGATCAAAGGTGGTGGTGCAGCCTTAACACGCGAAAAAATTGTTGCAGCTGTAGCAAAAACTTTTATTTGCATTGCTGATGAAAGTAAAAAGGTTGACTTTTTAGGGGGGTTTCCACTGCCTGTTGAAGTCATCCCAATGGCTCGCAGCTATGTAGCACGTGAAATTGTAAAACTGGGTGGTGACCCAGTCTACCGTACAGGTGTGACCACCGATAATGGTAATGTGATCTTAGATATTCACAATATGCAAATCACTGATCCGCGTGGCCTAGAAGACAAAATTAACGCCTTAGTAGGCGTTGTTTGTAATGGTCTATTTGCTCACCGCCCAGCCGACATCTTACTGCTCGGCACTAAAGCCGGTGTTGAAACTTTAGTGCGTAATGCGCACTAAGCTGACCCAATCGCGGAAATTCGCATATTTTTAGTATAGAACAGAAGAGAACGGGGAGGCTAAAGCCTCCCTTAATAGCCGCGAACTGTTGCTTAACAGTATTGCTGATTGACATCCTCCCCGACCTAAAATAATAACTATTGATTCGTGAACACATAAAACAAATTAGGCTCACTCATAATATAAATCGTCCCTTCAGCATCTATCGCAACTCCTTCCGCTTGATTAATATTGGCCGTTAAACCATTAAACCCCATAATAAAACTCATAAAACTGACAGGTTGCCCCTCCTCATCCAACTCAAGCAGCATGCGGGACTCATCCGATAATACCAACAAATGCCCAGTACGCGGATCAAGCGCCAATCCCGAAAAATCAAGGGCAAAAATATGCTCTGAAGGCAACGCTATTAAATCCTGCTCGGTCATCTCAGCAACAGCTGACCCAGCAGCCAAGGGAAGCGCATACAAACCTAAAGGATCACGCTCTTTAGCCAGTAAAAACCGCCGATGAACCTCATCCCAAACTATCCCTTCAAATCCTTTATTATGTGCTCGAGACGCTCCTAAGTTGATTGTAGGCCAATCCTTCGCTGCAATATGCGCAGTGTCATCAGTCAGCTCAAACACAGTCAAACTTGCATTGCGTTCATCAATCACAGCAAAACGACCATCATTGAGCACAGCAATGCCTTCAAGGTCAGCAAACCCCTGAAGTTCCACTGCACGTAAGACCTTACCCTCTAAAGAAAGCTCAACCAATTTGGCTGACCTACCTGCGACTGTAAATAACGTATTGGTTCTGGGGTTCCAACTCAGGCCTGACGCTTGCTCATCCACAGGCCAAGCCAATGGCTTACCTTGTATGACGACGCGATAGTCAGACAACCAAATATTTTCTTTCTGCTGCAACTCATCTAAATCAGCTGTTTGCCATAACAGCCATCCACGGTCATCCCAGTGAAAATAATCCAACAAGGCTATCAATATACCTGCCCCAAGCAACACTACGACCCATGGTTTCAATCCTTTCGACACGCTTCAACCTTGCTCTATAAAGTTAAAAAATATTCTCACGCAAATAGACAGCACACATCGACAATAGGTTGCATCCAACTCCCAACCTAATTTATAAAGTCAAACCCGCCCTTCGGACAATCGTTATACTCTGTGTATCGTTTTATTGGAGAACTCCATGCCTTTGCCTTCTTTACGCTTAAAATCTAATGCCGACCGCCGTTTACGCAGCGGCCACTTATGGATCTATAGCAATGAAATTGATACCAAACAAACACCGTTAAACCGATTTCAAACCGGCGACCAAGCCATTGTAGAAAACGCTTCGGGCAAGCCCTTAGGTGTTGTTATTCTGAGTCCACAAGCACTGATCTGCGCACGTTTAGTTTCCCGCGATATCGAGCACCGTTTGGATAAGTCACTACTGGTGCATCGTCTCAATATTGCTCTATCCCTACGTGAACGTTTATTTGATGCCCCCTTCTATCGTTTAATTCATGCCGAAGGTGATTTACTGCCGGGCCTAGAGGTGGATCGTTTTGGTGATATTTTGGTCGTACAAATCAGTGCTGCCTGCATGGAACCCCATAAAGATATTATTTTAGAAGCCTTACTTCAGGTATGTAAGCCAACTGGTGTGCTCTGGCGAAACGATGCGCCAACCCGTGATTTAGAAGGTTTAGAACGCTATTTAGAAGTAGCGTACGGTGAAGTACCTGAGTGGGTGCAGTTATTAGAAAACAACCTAACTTATAACACTCCCATTTTGCAGAAAAAGGTCATTGGTTGGCATTACGATCAGCGCTTTAACCGTATGCAAGCCACTCAATACTGCATCAATAACCGTGTCCTTTCAGTCTATAGTGGAGCAGGCAGCTGGGCTATTCCGGCAGCATTAGCTGGTGCTAGCGAAGTACTCTGTGCCGATGCTTCTGGCCAAGCCTTAGACGCACTCGAAAGTAATGCCCAACTTAATGAGATTGGTGCAACCTTACTCTGCGCAGAAGGTGATGTATTGGAGACTCTAGAATCACTTAAAGCCGATGAAGAACGTTTTGATGTGATTATTGCAGATCCTCCAGCCTTTATTAAACGCAAAAAAGATATCAAAAGCGGTGAAGCAGGTTACCGCAAACTCTACGAACACTGCATACGACTGCTCAGTCGTGACGGAATCTTTATTTGCTCATCACGCTCACCTTTTTTTACTGAAGAAAGCATGCACAGCACCCTATTGGCTGCCGCGCGCCATTTAGACCGTAACATTCAAATTCTGGAACAAAGCGGGCAAAGTGCTGATCACCCTATGCACCCTGCTATCCCAGAAACACGCTATCTGAAATACACCGTGTGCCGTATTTTGCCCAATAGCTGAGACAACTGGACCCAATTCAATCCAGCAAAACACCTGCTGCCCTTTGCCCAGCCGCCTAGGGCAGCGTAGAATGAGATATTCTCGTCACTACCCTAGGCGAGCTCAAATGTGCTTTGCCGACCGCACGGTCACCCCGCAGCAACAGTTGCAGATGCGCTAACCGCCCTTTTTTATTTTTGCAGGAAGTTACTCATGCCTGATTATCGTTCGAAAACCTCTACCTTCGGCCGCAATATGGCGGGTGCCCGTGCACTATGGCGTGCAACCGGCATGACAGACGAAGATTTCCACAAGCCCATCATCGCCGTTGCAAACTCTTTTACTCAGTTTGTACCGGGACATGTGCATCTCAAAGATATGGGGCAATTAGTCGCCCGTGAAATTGAACGTGCCGGTGGTGTAGCCAAAGAATTTAATACCATTGCCGTTGATGATGGTATCGCTATGGGTCACGATGGCATGCTCTACTCACTGCCCAGCCGTGAGATCATTGCTGACTCGGTTGAGTACATGGCCAACGCACACTGCGCTGACGCTTTAGTTTGTATTTCAAACTGTGACAAAATCACCCCAGGCATGTTGATGGCTGCCTTGCGTCTAAATATTCCTGTGGTCTTTGTTTCTGGTGGCCCAATGGAAGCGGGTAAAACTAAGTTAGCAAATCACGGTTTAGACCTAGTGGATGCAATGGTGATCGCCGCCGATGATAGTGCCTCAGATGAAAAGGTTGCAGAGTATGAGCGCAGCGCTTGCCCAACCTGTGGCTCTTGCTCAGGAATGTTTACTGCCAACTCCATGAACTGCTTGGTAGAAGCCCTAGGTTTAGGCCTGCCAGGTAACGGCACAGTTTTAGCTACACACGCCGACCGTAAAGAGCTGTTCTTAGAAGCCGGTCGCACTATTGTTGATTTATGCCGCCGTTACTATAAAGAAAATGACGAATCCGTACTACCGCGTAACATTGCCAACGTGAAAGCCTTTGAAAACGCTATGTCTCTCGACATTGCTATGGGCGGTTCAACCAACACTATTCTGCATCTATTGGCAGCGGCACAAGAAGCTGAAATGGACTTTGATTTACGCGATATCGATGCCTTATCGCGTAAAGTCCCTGAACTGTGTAAAGTTGCACCCAACATCCAAAAATACCATATGGAAGATGTACACCGTGCCGGTGGTATCTTCAGTATTTTAGGCTCACTGGCGCGTGGCGGTTTCCTCCATACAGACCTACCTACAATCCACAGCAAAACGATGGCTGAAGCCATTGCCAAGTGGGATATCACTCAAACTGAAGACGAAGCTGTACATACCTTCTTTAAAGCAGGCCCTGCAGGCATTCCAACACAAACCGCCTTTAGCCAAAACACACGCTGGCCGAGCTTAGATTTAGATCGCGAAAGCGGCTGTATCCGCAGCGTTGAACACGCGTATTCCCACGAAGGTGGTCTCGCAGTGCTGTACGGCAATATCGCTGAAGATGGCTGTGTGGTTAAAACCGCAGGTGTCGATGAATCTATCCTTGTTTTTAAAGGCAAAGCCAAAATTTTTGAGAGCCAGGACTCTGCAGTACGCGGCATTCTTAATGATGAAATCGAGCCAGGCGATATCGTCATTATCCGTTACGAAGGTCCAAAAGGCGGTCCAGGCATGCAAGAAATGCTCTACCCAACTAGCTACTTGAAATCTAAAGGCTTAGGTAAAGAGTGTGCACTACTGACTGATGGTCGTTTCTCCGGTGGTACCTCGGGTTTATCTATTGGTCACGCCTCTCCAGAAGCTGCTTCTGGCGGTGCTATTGGCTTAGTGCAAGAAGGCGATAGTATTTTAATTGACATCCCTAACCGTACTATCAACCTTGAAGTCAGTGATGCTGAACTTGCAGCTCGTCGTGCAGAACAAGACAAGAAAGGCTGGAAGCCTGTCGAAGTTCGCTCACGCAAAGTCAGCACAGCACTAAAAGCTTATGGTGTACTGGCAACCAGTGCCGACAAAGGTGCCGTACGTAATAAAGCACTATTGGACGAGATGTTTTAAACAGCCTCACCCCGTTAAATGCTTTTGAGCTGAAGCACTCAAAGCATAACAAAGCCCCAGTTCAACGATGCGTATGTGAACTGGGGCTTTTTATTTTGGTGTCAGTTGCAATTCACTCGATTGCCTAACTAAACTGGGACGATGCTCAAATCAGCCAATAATAATGATGCAATAAATAAGTATATGACAACCCCTGTTGCATCACACACCGAAGTGATTAAAGGGGCGCTAGCACTGGCGGGGTCAAGGTTAAACTTACTGAGAATAAAAGGTAAACTCATCCCGATCATACAGCCAATCATAACAATACTGACCATGCTCAGTGCCAAGACCAAAGCCACTGTAGAGTCACCTCGTATATAGCCTAAAATAGACACTGCTGCAGCCATAGTACAACCCAACGCTAAAGCCACTAAGGCTTCACGACCAATCAAGTATAACCAGTCACGCATCACCACTTCACCGGTCGCTAAAGCTCGCACCATAAGGGTTGCTGACTGGGAGCCGGCATTACCACCACTGTCGACTAGCAGTGGTAAAAAAAAGACCAGCACAATATTAGCTGCAATGATGTCTTCAAAGTGCGCAATACCCGCACCAGAAAACAAATTACCAAAGACTAACAATACTAGCCAAAACACACGCTTACGATAAAGCAGCCCAATACTGGCACCTTTAATGCTACCAATAATAGTGCTTACACCAGCAGATTTATGAATATCATCCGTCGCTTCTTCACTCACTACATCCATCGCATCGTCATAGGTGACAATACCAATAAGCGCACCTTGCTTATCCACAATAGGCAAAGCCAATAAGTCATAGCGAGCTATTTTCTTAGCAATATCTTCTTGATCATCAAAAGCACTAGCGCTGACGACATCGCTGGTCATTAAGTCTTTAACTGACTTATCCAAATCAGAAATAATTAGATCACGTAAAGACACCACACCAAGTAAACACTTTTGATCATCTACCACATAGGCTTGGTAAATGGTTTCAGCATCCGGTGCCTCTTCGCGCAAGTAAGTCATGGCCTGAAGTACAGTCATATCTTGCTTTAACGCAGCATAATCCGAAGTCATTAAAGCACCAGCAGTCCCTTCAACATAAGCAGACAGCTTATGAATATCTGCACGATCTTCCTCAGCTAAAGCCGGCAGTAGAGTTGCTCGTTGACTAGGATCCAAACGTTTAAATAAGTCTGTTCGCTCATCCGCCGGCATTTCACTGACCAACTCAGCTAAGCTTGCACGTGGGAATTCACGGGCAAAGCAAACTTGCTCTTCCGGCTCAAAATAACTAAAAATTTCTGCACGATTAGGTAAAAGCTCCAGTAGGCGCCAGCACAACGTTGGCTCCAACTGTTCTAATGCATCAGCAACATCAATAGGACGCAAACCTTTAAGTGCGATGAAAGCATTGTCAAAATCATTTTTTTCAATTGCCTGGCTCAGAACGAGCACTAGGTCTGTCTCGGTACGACTCATCGTCAATCTCCAAACAGCCAGCATTGGCAGCGTACGGAGACTCCAAGTCATACGTGACTGAGGTTAATCCATTATACGCTGTTGGTTATTTTGCTGTTTTATTATCAGGAATACAGCCCAATGCGGACTTATACACGAACTTTCCATAGAACCTTATTTTCTCTTGAACCGTTTATACGGCGTGCGAATACTAAGACAAGCCCCCCATAATAACAACTGCAACTCTTTCACCGATTCAGTTAGCCGATTATTCTGATAGTGGTATGCTTAGTTTAATTCAAATCATTTTCTTAAAATAAAGTATTTTTAGCGGTGCCGTACACCCTTTTTTGGAGCTTATTTTGACCGCCACAATTGATGATGTAAAAAACTACTTACTCGATCTACAAGATCGTATTTGTACTACTTTAGAGCAAGCTGATGGCAGCGGTAAATTTTTTGAAGAAAGCTGGGACCGACCAGGTGGTGGCGGCGGCCGCACCCGAGTATTAGCCGATGGCGCACTCATTGAAAAAGGTGGGGTAAACTTCTCGCACGTGCATGGTGACTCTTTGCCACCATCCGCCAGTGCCCACCGCCCAGAACTAGCAGGACGCTCCTTCCAAGCCATGGGCGTATCTTTAGTCATCCACCCAGAAAATCCACATATCCCAACCTCCCACGCAAATGTACGCCTATTTGTTGCAGAAAAGCCTGGAGAAGAGCCTATCTGGTGGTTTGGTGGTGGTTTTGACCTCACGCCGTACTATGCTGTAGAAGAAGATTGTGTTCACTGGCACCAAGTAGCTCACGATGCCTGCGCGCCTTTTGGCGACAACATTTATGCAGACTATAAAGCTTGGTGCGACCGCTACTTTTATCTCAAACACCGTAACGAGCCAAGAGGTATCGGTGGCCTATTTTTTGATGACGTCAATCAGTGGGATTTTGATACCTGCTTTGCCTTTATTCGTTCAGTTGGTGATGCCTACCTTGAAGCTTACATGCCCATTGTCGAGCGCCGTCGCCACACACCTTTTACCGAGCAGGAACGTGAGTTCCAAGCCCATCGCCGTGGTCGCTATGTTGAATTCAACCTTGTCTTTGACCGCGGTACCCTCTTTGGTTTGCAATCCGGTGGGCGTACAGAATCAATTTTAATGTCATTACCACCGCAAGTGCGCTGGGGCTACGACTGGAAGCCAGAAGCAGGCAGCCGTGAAGCACAACTCACAGAATACTTCTTACAAGACCGTGACTGGTTAGGAGAGGCACAAGCATAATGAAATACTACGGTGTCTTTGGTAACCCTATAGCCCACAGCAAATCGCCATTGATTCATCACTTATTTGCTGAGCAAACTGACCTACATATTAGTTATGAACCATTGTTAGCACCTTTAGACAGTTTTACCACCGCGGTAACAAATTTTTTTCAAACAGGGAGCGGTGCTAATGTCACGGTGCCTTTTAAAGAAGAAGCTTTCGCCCTAGCAGATCAACTCAGTACTCGCGCGCAACGCGCTAAAGCAGTCAACACTCTCAAAAAGCTAGAAGATGGCAAACTACTGGGGGATAACACTGATGGTGCAGGACTGGTCAATGATTTGCTCAATAATCATGTACAGATCACAGGGAAGAGTATTCTCATTTTAGGTGCAGGTGGTGCGGTACGAGGTATTCTTGAACCTTTACTAGCACATAACCCTAAAGAAATCGCCATTGTCAATCGCACTGTAGAAAAAGCTGAACAGCTAGCTAATGAATTTGCTGATTTAGGCCCGATGGCCGCTTGCGGTTATGATTGGATTGATGCACCTGTTGATATCATTATCAATGGTACATCTGCCAGTTTAAGTGGAGAATTACCTCCTTTAGCCGACACTCTAGTAAAAGCCGGTGATACTCTGTGCTACGACATGATGTATAGCAAAGACACGACTGTCTTTAATCAATGGGCACAACAGCGTGGTGCAGCACGCACTTTAGATGGCCTAGGAATGCTGGTGGAACAAGCAGCAGAAGCTTTTTATATCTGGACGGGGGTGCGCCCGAACCCCACCCCCGTGCTAAAAGCTTTACGCGCACAACTCTAATAACTTAAGCCGAGCGCAGCACCTGTCCACTCCGCAAGTCACGGATGGTGCTGGGCTTGGTTTGCTGGCCCAACTCACCATTGAGCACAGCATCCAACTGGCCACGAAAATATTGCTCAATACGCAAACGGCTTTTCGCAGGTGAAAAGCCACTGGGATTTGCAGACGTAGATACTAAAGGCCCTGTCACTGCACACAATCGTGCCACCAATGGATGGGCACTCACGCGAATGGCAACAGTGTTATGCTCACCACTAATCCATTCCGGCACACGATTATAATGGGGTACTAGCCAAGTATGAGGCCCTGGCCAGCACTGCTTTAATTGTGCCATTTCATCATCTGTAAGCCCCTCAAGCAGCCAATCAAACTGCTCAATATCAGCAGCAATCAAAATAAGGCCCTTATGCGCTGGTCGATCTTTTAAAGCTAATAAGCGCGCTACCGCAGTCGCATTAAAAGGGTCACAGCCTAATCCCCAGACTGCTTCTGTAGGGTAAGCGATTACCGCCCCTTGTCGTATTTTTTGCGCAACTTGTTGGATCTGCCAAGCACTGGTCATGAATTTCACTCGTAAGCAGGTGTTACTCGGTCAATGAAGCCCCCTATCTTAAACCTGTCCAGCCTTACGATACAGCCATAAACCACCTTCACGACTCACCCAACCATCAATTTCAAACTCGGTCAGTAGGCTCAACACTTCTAGCAAGGGCAGTTCACTCAAGACTACTAGTTCCTCTGTATCTAGAGGTTGCACTTTTAACAGCTCTAACAAAGGATGTTGTAATGCGAGAGTTTGTTGTTCTGGCGGCTCTGCAACGGGTCCAATTCGCTGCCAACCTTGCAATGTTTCTAAAATATCATCCACGGTTTCAATTAACGTTGCACCATTACGAATCAGTTGATGACACCCTCTTGCACTGGGAGAATGAATAGAGCCCGGGATTGCGTAAACCTCACGTCCCTGTTCGGCAGCTAAGCGTGCTGTAATTAAAGAACCGCTAGAAGGGCTAGCCTCAACGACTAACACCCCTAACGATAAACCACTGATGATGCGATTGCGCCGTGGAAAATGATTGGCATGAGGTGCGCTGTCCAAGGTTAACTCCGATACCAAAGCACCACCCTGTTCAATAATTCTTTGTGCTAAAGCTCGATGCCGTGCAGGATAAACACGCCTCAACCCTGTACCCACAACAGCAATCGTCTTGCCTTGTACATCTAAAGCACCTTGATGCGCAGCAGCATCCACACCTAAGGCCAAACCACTGGTTACAACAAAACCACCTTGTGCCAAACTGCGAGCAAAGCTTTGTGCTGTATCAAGCCCCGGCCGGGTCGCACGACGACTGCCCACAATAGCAATTTGTGGTTTTTCTAAAATACTTGGATCGCCCTGAACAAACAACAAAGGTGGTGCCCCACCAGTTTCTTTTAACAAGGCTGGATACTGTGGCATATCATGTAAAAGTACATGGTGATGCGGCATTTCCAACCAACGTAAAGCCTGCAATGTGTGGTCACGCACCGCCTCACTGCGCCGTGCATCCACACTGCTCTGCGGAATACCTAGAGCGCGCCAAGCGGCGGCAGGCGCACTGAGTGCTGAGTTGGCTGAAGTAAATGCTTCCAGTAGACGATAAAAACGCTGGGGGCCAATTTCTGGTAAACAATGTAAACGTAAACGCGCTTCAAGTTCTGCAGGGGAGCAATGCGTCATGGTAATATCCCTATTTAGCTACACTGGACATCTTGTCAGGTGTTGTATTTAGTGTAGTAAGCAGTCACTGAAATGCAAAGTTACCGCACAACTTTAAAACGCCTCCCTGCTTACTACTTATCAGTCAGTGATAGATAATGAGTGAAAAATTTTCCTCAAGCACCGATTCCCTTTATCATAGGTGCATAATCCAACATCTTGAATGCAAGCCTTAATCGCAGTTTTGGCTTTACTGCAGTTTCTTGATTATGCTGCGCGCATCGACAAGCAGCTCTCTAATTTTTAAAAAGTACTTCAAAACGCATATGGCTATTTTAACGATTCTCGAATACCCAGATCCTCGACTACGCACCATAGCTAAGCCTGTGGAAAAGGTTGATGATACAATACGTACACTCATTGATGACATGTTTGAAACCATGTACGACGCACCTGGTATTGGTTTAGCTGCAACCCAAGTGGATCAGCATATCCGCCTGTTAGTGATGGACTTATCGGAGGATAAATCTGAACCTATGGTGTTTATTAACCCTGAAATTGAAACGCTCACCGACGACACAGAGTTGTACCAAGAAGGTTGCCTGTCTGTACCAGGCTTTTTCGAAGATGTCCAACGTCCAGAGCGAGTTAAAATTAACGCATTAGATCGTGATGGTAAGCCCTTTGAAATGGTCGCTGATGGCTTACTAGCGGTCTGCATTCAACATGAATGTGACCATTTAAACGGTAAGCTCTTTGTTGATTATTTATCAGCACTGAAGCGTAATCGAATTAAGAAAAAACTCGAAAAAAACCAACGTCTGCAAAAAAGCTGAGTCCCCAGTATCAAACTGGCCACGTTGTGCTCCCATTTCTAAAATTGCAAGGTAACTGTATGTCTTCCTCTCTACGTATTGTGTTTGCCGGTACACCTGAGTTTGCCGCTAAACATTTGCAAGCCTTACTCGATAGCAAGCACAGCGTTGTAGCAGTCTATACGCAACCTGACCGTCCTGCTGGGCGTGGACAAAAGCTCACCCCAAGCCCCGTTAAACAGCTAGCACTCAAACATGACATCCCCGTACTGCAACCGCTCAACTTGCGCAGTCCTGAAGCACAGCAAGAACTGGCCAATTTAGCAGCTGATTTAATGGTCGTAGTGGCATATGGTTTGATTTTGCCGCAAGCTATTCTTGATACCCCGCGCTTAGGCTGCATCAATAGTCATGCATCTCTGCTGCCACGTTGGCGCGGTGCTGCTCCCATCCAACGAGCCATCGAAGCCGGTGACCAAGAAAGCGGCGTTACAGTAATGCAAATGGAGGCAGGTTTAGATACTGGACCGATGTTATTGAAAGTCACTACCCCCATTTACAACTCTGACACCGGTGGCAGCTTACATGACCGCCTTGCCGAGCTTGGGCCTCCAGCAGTGTTACAAGCCATTACCGGTTTAGCTAATGGCACGCTAAGAGGTGAAAAGCAATTAGATGGTTTAGCTACTTATGCACACAAACTCAATAAAAACGCCGCGTCAATTGACTGGCTACGTCCCGCTCAAGAGTTGGATCAACAGATCCGTGCCATGCATCCGTGGCCGGTATGTCATAGCACTTTAGCAGGTCAAAACTTAAAAATTCATGCTGCCGAGTTGGCCGAAGGTCAAGGCCAACCTGGCGAAATTCTGCATGCCGACCACAGTGGCTTGCTAGTAGCTTGCGGAGAGCAAGCATTGCTCTTAACTCGTTTGCAATTACCCAATGCACGGGCTTTACCTTTTAGTGACCTATTCAATGGTCGACAATCCTTATTTGCTCCCGGCCAGGTACTTGGTTTATGAATCCTCGCCTTGCCGCAGCCCGCGCCCTCACTGCTGTTATTACAGGTAAAGCCTCGTTGGCCAGCAGTTTGCCAGCACAACTGGAGCGTGTTGCTGAGCGCGATAGAGGCTTAGTACAAGAACTCGCTTTTGGTACAGCACGCTGGCAGCCACGGCTATCGGCGTTAGCTGCTGCCATGCTCAGTAAACCTTTTCGTAAAGCTGATCAAGATATTGAAGCCTTATTATTAATCGGCTTATACCAACTACTTTATACACGCATTCCGGCTCACGCAGCTATTGCAGAAACCGTCGGCTGCGCTACAGCATTAAAAAAACCTTGGGCCAAAGGTTTACTCAATGCTATTTTACGTCGTGCCCAGCGCGAAGCAGATACCCTTCTGCCTGAGCTAGAAAAAGATCCCGTAGTTCTCACAGCCCACCCTCGTTGGTTACAAAAATCCCTCAAAGCCTTTTGGCCTGAAGACTGGCTAGCGATTTGCAATGCCAATAATAGCCACCCACCCCTTACTCTACGAGTGAACCAAAAAGTCATCAGCCGCGACGCTTACCTTGCACAGCTAGCACACTCTGATATTGAGGGAAAAGCCACTGCCTTTAGCCAAGACGGCATCACCTTAACTCACCCCTGTGATGTCACAGCATTACCTGGCTTTGCTGACGGTACAGTAAGCGTTCAAGATGAAGCAGCGCAACTGGCTGCTGAATTATTAATGTTGGAGCCTGCACAGCGAGTACTCGATGCCTGTTGCGCTCCTGGCGGAAAAACCTGTCATATTTTAGAAAGTCAGCCACAACTAAAGGAAGTCGTTGCCATTGACTTAGAACCACAGCGTTTAGAGCGTGTACAGGCCAATCTAAAACGTCTCAACTTATCAGCAACCCTGCTAGCTGGTGATGCCCGCGCCACGGACCAGTGGTGGAATGGAGAAAAGTTTCAGCGCATTTTACTGGATGCTCCCTGCTCAGCTACAGGAGTGATTCGCCGCCACCCCGATATAAAGCTGACCCGTCAAGCCGATGATATTGCTCCTCTAGCGCAATTACAGGGTGAGTTATTAGATGCGCTTTGGCCGACACTAGAAGATAATGGCATCCTGGTTTACGCCACCTGTTCCACACTACCAACAGAAAATACAGAGGTCATTGCTGCGTTTTTACAACGAACTCAGAATGCCCAAGAGCTACCCTTTACCGCAAACTTTGGTAAAGCACAGCCCCATGGCCGCCAATTACTTGCGCAAGTGGATGGTCATGATGGTTTTTACTATGCGCGCTTGATTAAACAAGCAGCAATACAGAGCACTTAAGGACATTGGCATGAAGATCATCATTCTTGGTGCAGGGCAAGTAGGTGGTACCCTAGCAGAACATCTGGCTAGCGAAGCCAATGACATTACCGTAGTAGATACCGATACAGAGCGTTTACGTGATTTAGGTGATCGCTTAGATATTCGTACCGTTGTTGGTCACTGTTCCTTTCCCACAGTCTTGCGTCAAGCCGGTGCCGATGATGCTGATATGCTAGTAGCCGTCACTAATAGCGATGAAACCAATATGGTCGCTTGCCAAGTGGCACATACTTTATTTCGCACACCCACAAAAATTGCTCGAGTACGCGAAGCGGCCTATATCACACGTACCGAGCTCTTCAGTACTGAAGCAATCCCAATTGATGTCTTAATCAGTCCTGAGCAGGCCGTCACCAACCATATTAAACGTTTAATCGAATACCCTGGTGCTCTGCAGGTTTTAGACTTCGCCGATGGCCAAGCACAATTGGTTTGCGTACGGGCCTATTATGGCGGACCGTTGGTCGGCCAAGAGCTACGTCAACTGCGTGCACATATGCCCAATGTTGAGACCCGCGTTGCTGCTATTTTCCGCCGTGATCGCCCCATTTTCCCTACTGGCGACACTATTATTGAAGTGGATGATGAGGTTTTCTTCATTGCAGCACGCGGGCACATTCGTGCAGTAATGAGTGAATTAAGGCGCATGGAAGACGGCTATCGTAAGATCATCATTGCCGGTGGTGGGCATGTAGGTGAACGTCTCGCAGAAGCTATCGAGAGTCGCTACCAAGTTAAAATCATCGAAATCAATGCCGCCCGTTGCCGCTACTTATCTGACAGCTTAGACACTTCGATTGTCTTGCAAGGAAGCGCCTCAGATCGTGACCTGCTCGTGGAAGAAAACATCGATGAAGTGGATATTTTCTTAGCCCTAACCAACGATGATGAAGCTAATATTATGGCATCTCTGCTCGCTAAACGACTTGGAGCACGCAAAGTAATGGCTATCATTAATAACCCTGCCTATGCTGACTTAGTGCAAGGCGGTGCCATTGATATTGCCATCAGCCCGCAACTGGCTACTCTGAGCACCCTACTGACGCATGTACGTCGGGGTGATATCGTCAGCGTCCACTCCTTACGCCGCGGCGCTGCAGAGGCCATTGAAGCCATTGCTCACGGTGATCGCAAATCAAGCAAAGTCATTGGTCGTAGGCTCAGCGAGATTAAATTACCACCTGCGACAACCATCGGAGCCATTATTCGTAACGATGAAGTGCTCATTGATGATGATGACCTAGTGATTCAAGCCGACGACCACTTTATTATGTTTGTAGTAGATAAAAAATATATTCGTGATGTGGAGCGTTTGTTCCAACCAGGTCTGACTTTTTTCTAACTTTTACCGACGTATTTTTAGCGAGTAATCACCATGCACTTTGCCGCGATTGGTCGAATTCTTGGCATACTGCTGATGCTCTTCAGTATCAGCCATGTCCCACCGCTTCTAATCGCCCTCTACGATGATGGTGGTTCCAGTACAAGTTTTGCCTGGGCCTTTGCCATTACTGTCTGTACTGGCTTACTCATTTGGCTCCCTGTGCGCCGTGCTCGAGCTGAATTAAGAGTGCGTGATGGCTATCTTATTACTGCTTTATTTTGGATTGTACTGGGTACCTTCGGGGCTATTCCTTTTATGCTATCCCCAAGTCCTAGCATGGGTATTAGCGAATCCTTGTTTGAAGCTTTTTCAGGTTTAAGCACAACAGGTGCAACAGTACTCACAGGCATTGACCAACTGCCCCGCTCAATCCTTTATTACCGACAACAACTACAATGGCTCGGGGGAATGGGTATCGTTGTCTTGGCCGTAGCCATTATGCCCATGTTGGGCGTAGGTGGAATGCAACTGTACCGCACAGAAATGCCAGGTCCCTTAAAAGATAATAAACTTTCACCACGCATTGCCGACACCGCCAAAACTCTTTGGATGATTTATTGTGCGCTTACACTCTTATGTGCTTTAGCTTACTGGCTTGCCGGCATGAATGTCTTCGATGCCATTGGTCACAGTTTCTCTACCATCGCCATTGGTGGTTTTTCGACCCATGATGCCAGTATTGGTTATTTTGACAGCCCATTGATTGAGTTGATTTGTATCTTTTTTATGGCTATCTCTGGAATGAACTTCGCACTGCACTTTTTATCTCTGCGTAGTCGTTCCTTAAAAGCCTATTTAAAAGACCCTGAATGCCTGACATATCTGAAAATTCTCACCATAGTATTTGTCATTGCTGCGGCGATATTAATCTTATACAACCACTACGACGATCCTCTCTTGTCAATACGCTACGCTGCTTTTCAAGTAGTTTCCGTAGCAACCACTACAGGCTTTGGTGTTACTGACTTCAGTATTTGGCCAAGTTTTTTACCGTTTTTATTACTGTACACTACCTTTATTGGCGCCTGCGCAGGCTCCACAGGCGGCGGCATGAAAGTCATGCGCGTTATGCTGCTCTACCGTCAAGGTCAGCGAGAGATTCTCCGCTTGCTCCACCCTAATGGGGTTTTCACGATCAAACTAGGTAAACGCAAAGTTCCTGACCGCGTGATTGAGTCAGTTTGGGGGTTTTGCGTGGTCTATATGGTCACTTTTTTTACCTTGATGCTGGCATTGCTCGCTTGTAATTTAGATCCCATTACAGCTTTTTCAGCCTTAGCCTCATGCATGAATAACCTAGGCCCTGCGTTGGGCGATGCCACCGCACACTACGGTAACTTACCGGATGCAGCTCACCTCATTCTCAGCTTGGCGATGATCCTTGGTCGCCTTGAAGTTTTCTCGCTACTGGTTCTATTATCCCCAGCTTTTTGGCGTTATTAACCTCCTACAGCACCACGATTAAGGCCCGAGTACTTATTGTGCTTGGGCCAAATATTTATCTTTTAAGCGTACATAATTACTCGCACCATAAGTAAAAAATTTCATTTCCTGCTCAGTTAATGCGCGAACCTTGCGTGCAGGCCGCCCCACATATAAATAACCACTTTCAAGATGCTTATTCGGCGCTACTATACTGCCTGCACCCAGTACCACATCATTATCTATACGTGCACCATCCATCACAATCGAGCCCATACCAATTAATACTCGTGATCCAATGGTACAACCATGCAATAAAACTTGATGACCAATGGTTACATCATCGCCAACCGTCAACGGATAACCATCGGGATTAAAATCACTGGCATGTGTAATATGTAACACGCTGCCGTCTTGTACACTGGTTCGAGCACCGATACGAATTTTATGCATATCACCACGAATCACCGCTAGCGGCCAAACAGAACAGTCATCACCCAAATGTACATCTCCAATGATAACTGCAGTGGAATCAATAAATACCCGACTGCCACACTGTGGTAATATTTCGTTATAACTTCTCATCGACACAATAAACACCTTAAGTCGCTTCAGCGCTAATTTGTATTAAGATAGAGGCAGCATTGGTTATGTTGCGCCATTCATTTTTGTATTTACAGGTATTCGAGTGACTATTCAAGACAACCCTTTATTGCAAGATTTTGACTTGCCGCATTACTCGGCAATCCGTCCTGAACACATTGAGCCGGCTATCGATACAATTCTAGCCGAGAGTCGAGCAGCCATTAAGCAGCTGCTAAACAGTGGACTACAACCAACTTGGAGTAATTTAGTTTTACCTATGGACGAACTGGGCGCACGCCTTGGTGAAGCTTGGGGGCCTGTCAGCCATCTCAATAGCGTCTGCAACAGCCCTGAGCTACGTGAAGCCTATGAGGCCTGCCTACCAAAACTCTCAGAATTCTGGACTGAGTTGGGGCAAAATCGAGCTTTATTTGAAGCCTATCAAGCATTAGCTAAAAGCCCAGAAGCAGAGCAGTTTTCTACTGCGCAGAAAACAATTTTAGAAAATGAGCTACGAGACTTCCGCTTATCTGGTATTGATTTACCTGCCGAGCAACAACAGCGTTATGGCGAGATTCAAAAGCGTTTATCAGAACTGTCCAGCACCTTTTCCAACAACTTACTGGACGCAACTCAAGCTTGGACTAAGCACATCACCAATGAACAAGATTTAGCTGGTTTAACTGACTCAGCTAAAGCACAAATGGCTCAAGCTGCCAAAGATAAAGCCTTAGACGGTTGGCTGATCACCTTGGAGTTTCCAAGCTACTATGCCGTCATGACTTATGCCGATGACCGCAACTTACGTGAAGAAGTGTACCGTGCATACAGTACCCGTGCTTCTGATCAAGGACCTCATGCCGGTCAGTTAGATAACTCACCTATCATGGAAGAAATCTTAGACCTGCGAGCTGAATTGGCCCAGCTTCTGGGCTTTAATAACTACAGCGAATTATCCATCAGCACTAAAATGGCTGAATCAACCGAGCAAGTACTGACTTTCTTAAATGATTTAGCCCAACGCAGCAAGCCTTTTGCTGAGCAAGATTTAACTGAACTCAAAGCTTTTGCTACCGAACTCGGTGTAAACGATTTAAATAGTTGGGATCTAGGTTATTACAGTGAGAAACTCCGTGAGCAGCGCTATAACATCAGTGAAGAAGCCTTACGCGCATACTTTCCAATCGACAAAGTACTCAGTGGCTTATTTAGCATTGTAGAAAAACTGTATGGCATTCAAATCACAGAGTTGAGTGACTTTGATAGCTGGCATCCTGATGTACGTCTGTTTGAAATCAGCGAAAATGGCCAACCTGTTGGTCGCTTCTTTTTTGACCTATACGCACGCTCACACAAACGTGGTGGTGCCTGGATGGACGGCGCACGCGATCAGTATCGCGACTCCACCGGCACTTTGATAAAGCCTATTGCTTACTTAGTTTGTAACTTCACCCCAGCCAGTCAAGATAAGCCTGCATTACTCACCCACGACGAAGTCACTACTTTATTTCACGAATTTGGCCATGGTTTACACCACATGCTTACCCGTATCGAATATGCTGGAGCATCCGGTATCAATGGTGTTGCGTGGGATGCGGTCGAATTACCCAGTCAATTTATGGAAAACTGGTGCTGGGAACCTGAAGGTTTGGCCTTGATTTCTGGTCATTATGAAAGCCAAGAAGTACTTCCCAAAGAACTACTGGACAAAATGCTCGCTGCACGTAACTTTCAGTCAGGCCTTATGATGGTGCGTCAACTGGAGTTTTCATTATTCGACTTTGAATTGCATTGCAATCACAGTGATGGCCGCAAAGTACTAGATGTTTTAGACAGCGTACGTGAACGGGTAGCAGTCATGGTACCCCCTCGTTGGAACCGTTTCGCAAACAGCTTTGCCCATATTTTTGCAGGCGGTTATGCAGCTGGCTATTACAGCTATAAGTGGGCCGAAGTATTGTCCGCTGATGCCTTCTCACGCTTCGAAGAGGAAGGTGTACTCAATCCAACCACAGGCCGCGCATTCCGTGACTCAATCCTGGCCAAAGGCGGCTCACAGTCACCTATGCAGCTCTTTGTTGAGTTCCGTGGCCGTGAACCTGAGATTGATGCTTTACTGCGTCACAGCGGTTTAAGCAGCGAGCATGCAGCCTAATCAAAGAGATAATTATGACAACACCAAGTAAAAGTGAAATTAAAAAACGCTTTATCGCCGGCGCCGTATGTCCAGCATGCCAAGCAATGGATGGCATTCGCATGTGGGAAGTTGAAGATATACCACACCGAGACTGTGTTCACTGCGGCTATAGCGATACTCTAAATGCTGACGGCAATGTAGTACCTAATGAGATACCAACGCGGGTCAATACCAGCGCTTTACACACCAATAAAATTCAGAAGGGTCAAGCACTGCAATTTTTTCCCAATCCAAAGCTGAAAAAATAACAGCTTAAACCCAATAAAAAACGGCCTATAAGGCCGTTTTTTATTGGTTATGACTGTTTTATTCTTTTGCTTTTTTAACAAAAGGCTCTGGTAATGGAGTTTCGGCTGTAGAAGGTGGCAGTAGCGGCATAGTAAAGCTTGGTTGCTCACCTGTTAAGCTTTTCAAAAAGGCAGTAATTTGACTTATTTGCTCACTTTCCAGCTTACGTCCTAACTGCAAACGCGCCATAACATCCACTGCTTCTTCCAACTGCCAATAAGCACCATCGTGGAAATAGGGATAGGTCAGTTCAACGTTACGCAATGTCGGTACTTTAAACTTAAAGCGATCAGTGTCCTCACCGGTTAAACCGGCAACACCTTCAGCTGGGTTATTGGTCTTATAGTCTTCAAATAAGCCCATCTTTTGGAAAGTATTAGCACCTACCGCAGGGCCGCTGTGACATGCAGTACAACCTACCTCTTTAAATAATTGGTAACCCGCTTTTTGCTCAGCAGTAATAGCCTCTGTATCACCTTTTAACCACTGATCAAAAGGCGAATTAGGCGTTACTAGTGTTTTTTCAAACTCAGCAATTGCATTCGTTACTTCATTGATAGTGATTTTATCGACGTTATAGACATTTTTAAATGATTGCACATACTGCGGAATCGAGCTCACTACATCTACAGCTAACTCATGGGTAAATCCCATCTCCAAAGGGTTTTCAATGGGGCCACCTGCTTGCTCTTGTAAGTCTGCAACGCGGCCGTCCCAAAACTGAGCAATGTTGTAACTCGAATTCAAAACCGTTGGTGAGTTAATCGGCCCTTCTTGCCAATTATGACCAATAGAAGTCGGCAAGTTATCGCTGCCACCCATACTCAAGTTGTGGCAAGAGTTGCACGAGATAAATCCAGACTTAGATAAGCGTGGGTCAAAAAATAATTGCTTGCCCAATTCCACTTTAGCTGCATCGGTCACCTCATACGGCTCAATAGGCTGAATTGGTTCATTTGGTTTTGGGGCTGCAATAGCAGTTGCGCTCATACTTATAGCAAGCGCTAATAATGATAATTTACGCACTAGGCTTCCTCTCCTAAGTATCAATATCTACTTTTCATTAACCTACCCCAAAAGGCCTGCATCCATTCTGACCTGAATCAAAACATAACAGTTTTAAGCAAATGAATACTGGAAACCAACCACCTTTACTCAGCCCAACGCTGCTCTAATCGTGGTAATAGCCCTGATAAGTCGTAACCTGCATTTTTTGCCGCGACCAATACTGCCGAAGGTGTTAGACGATGTGCTTCACTGAGTGCCCACAAGCTGCATGAGCGTGTACCTGAACGACAAAATGCTAAAACAGGCCCCTTTACTCCAGTTAAAAGCTGAGCAAAATCACTGACATTTTCATCTGTCAGCTGCCCTGAAATGATAGGTAAATAATGATACTGTAAACCTGCAATACCTGCTGCTTCAGCCATTTGCACACTGCTCGGCTGTTCTTCAGCCTCAGCATCAGGTCGATTATTGATTACAGTAACAAAACCCGCAGCAGCTATAGACGCCATATCTTCTGGCTGTATTTGCCCAGTAACTGAGATAAAGGGTGTGATGTATTTGATAGATTCCATCGAGCGTTTCTCCAAAGTTACAAGGCATTAAGAGGGATTTTTAAATAGCGTACACCGTTATCTTCTGCGGGTGGAAAGGCTCCAGCTCGCATATTGACTTGCACGGACGGTAAAATCAAAGTTGGCATCGATAAGGTTGCATCACGCTCAGTACGTAATCTAACAAACTCTTCAGCACTCACGCCTTCATGCACATGAATATTATGCATTCGTTGCTCACCGATGGTAGTTTCGTGACAATGCTCTTCACGTCCTATTGCCTTATAATCATGGCATAAGAACACTCGGGTATTATCTGGCAACTCAAACAAACGTTGAATAGATTGATACAGAGTGCGCGCATCGCCACCAGGGAAGTCACAACGCGCAGTACCATAATCAGGCATAAACAGTGTGTCGCCAACAAAAACTGCATCGCCAATCATATAACTTAAACATGCTGGAGTATGTCCTGGAGTATGAATCACCTCAACACTGAGTTTGCCAAATCGTAAAATATCACCATCATACAATAAGTTATCAAATTGACTGCCATCAGTGGCAAACCCCGCCTCAACATTAAAGATCTCACCAAACACTCGCTGTACCGTCGTAATATTGGCGCCAATAGCCAAACGCCCGCCTAGCTGCTCTTTTAAATAAGGAGCGGCAGAAAGATGGTCTGCGTGTACATGCGTTTCCAATAACCACTCAACTTTTAGTTGCTGTTCACGAACAAAGTGAATAATAGTATTAGCACTTTCTGTATTCGTCCGTCCCGAAGCAGGATCATAGTCAAGAACAGAGTCAATAATTACACAAGCCTGAGACGCAGGATCACTTACCACATAAGTGTAGGTGTAGGTGATGGGGTCGAAAAAAGCAGTGACTACAGCTTGCATGATATCTCCTTACAGGGTTAAAAATTAACTCATCCAAAGAACAAAATATCTTAATATACAGCCCTAAAATGCATGCGAAATAAAAAGGCACCCTAGGGCGCCTTTTTTGAAACCAATTACTTTTTCGGACAGCCTTTACCACCACAGGTGCTTACACCTAGAATACTGTACAAAGGGCAAGTTCCTAAAGCTCCCGTCAAAATTGGAATCAGACCAACCCAGCCCCACCAACCAATAATGTCGAACAGAGCTAAAACAACCAATATCAAGCCCACAATAATGCGCAAGCTACGCTCAATTGAACCTATATTATTTTTCATAATTTCACCTTCTGCTCATTGCTCTTATCAACAAAGTAGCATACAAAATGATAAATTATTAATAATATAACGCTCTTGCGCAGTGCATGCAACTTACTGATCAGTCTCACAGTAAAGTACATGTAGCGTTTCAATCACAGCTAAAGCATGTGAACTGCTAATGCTGTAATAAATTTGTCGACCATCACGACGTGTATCGACTAAACCTTCGCGACGTAAAACGCCCAATTGCTGTGACAAAGTTGGCTGCACAATTTGCAGACACTCTTCCAGCTCACCAACGTTCATTTCCCCTTGTACCAACTGACATAGCAATAACAGTCGATCGGGATTGCCTAGAGCTTTTAATAGCTGCCCTGCGGCACCTGCATTACGACGCAGTTGTTCAACATCGATCACAACAGCTGAATTATTCATAGACCATACCCTAAGCAAAATTAGAGCAGCCAGCGTTTCACTGATATAAATTTATATCAACAAGGTGCAACCACTGCACTGCTTATTAACCGTTAATATTAATTGACAATATAAGAAGTAAGGAATTCTGAATACTCAGACTCCCAACAGCTCATAGCAACAATACTTAAAGGAATTAAATATTTTGCCATACAGATATTTGAAGCCTACTTGATATAGATCAATTTTTTTATTTGCTCTTTTCTGGTACAAGAAGAGCCCAAGTCAACCCCCAAAATAAAGCACCGGCACCCAACCAAAAAGCTCCTTGTAAGCTTCCATTAGCAGCTAACCATTGCGCTGTAAGCCAAGGCCCAGCCAACTGGGTAAAACCATATAAAGCAACCAATGCAGCCGACAAACGTGGCCCTTGATGAGGATGCAAAGTTCGAGCTAAACGCTGCGTTAGCAACACGGCACCTAAAAAAGTACCACCAATTAAAAGTGCGCAAATCACAACTCCCCACGCACTCGGCAATAGCAATACCGCCAAAACACTGAGCAACTGTAAAATATAATTGAATCTTAACGCTAATGCGTCACCAAGCAATGCCCCCAACTTATTCCATATCCATGGTGCTGGTAGAGTTGCTAAAGCAACTAACAACCAACTTCCATTCACCAAAAAACTATCAGGTGCTAGCTCAATACTGGCCAACATCGGCAAGAAAGTCATGGGTAAGATATAGCCTAAACCCGCTCCCGCATATGACAGAAATAAAGGCGTACTTGCTCGATCAAATAAGCGCATGGATGGTGCAGTAATATCAGTGGACAGAGCTTTTTCAAGTGGCTCAGGTATATCTAAGCCCCTAAGCTGACACCACCCCCACCAGGCTAAAGGTACGCTGAGGACAAATGCGGGCCACCAGCGCTCAGGGCCGTCTAGCCACTGTGCCGGAATCGCCACTAGCGCACTAGATACCACTAAGCCAAAACCCACACCTAAATAAACTAAACCACTGGCTGTCGCACGACCGTGACGTGCCAACCATTCCAAAATAAATGAAGGTGCTTGAACAAAAACCAATCCATTAGTAATGCCATTAATCAAACGTAAAACAGACAGCGCCTCCACTGTTTCTGCTTGAGTTTGCAATAAGGTACTCAAAACATTAATGGCTAAAGCCCAAGGTAATATTTTACGAATCTGCGCAACGCGATGCCAACGCATCGCTAATAATGCGCCAATCAAATAACCTAAGTAGTTCCAACTGGCAATATCAGCGCCCTGCTTTAAGCTCAAAACCCCGTCTTTCACCAACCAAGGCAATAACGGGGTATAAATAAAGCGCCCTAAAGTATGTACGACCAGTAGCACTAAAGCACCGGCAATAATCACCCGCAATAGTTCTGGAGTTTTCTGAGTCATAAGCCTTATTCTTATTTTAAAAATCTTAGTTTGCAGTGCTTTGATTCGCTCCGCTTTAAGACGTTAGTCGGCCTGTAAATCAGAGTTAAAGTATCTTTATGCTGAAAACCATCCCGTACATTAGCTATGTTTCATAACATTTAGGTAATGCTATTTTACTCCAACTAATATCCCCGTCTTACCAGCGAGAATTACGCTAACTGCGCTAAATCTATTCAACTCTGTGTCTGCGCAAGATACTCTAAAAACGGCTCACGCCAAGGTGCTTGCTTTGGCAGCGCAACAAAAAACGGGTTTAAGTAACCGACTTGTGCAGCATAGGTCAACACTTGACCTTGTAAGTTTAAAACCTCGCCGCCAGCGCCCTCTAATACAGCTTGTGCGGCAGCAGTATCCCATTGAGAGGTTGGAGCCAAACGCGGATAAAAATCTGCAGCACCTTCGGCCATCTGGCAAAATTTGAGTGAACTTCCGACATTAACAAGCTGCAGCGCTGGTACATTATGCGCCAAGTGATCGAGTAGAGCTTCCTGCGCTGGACTCGTATGACGGCGACTGGCCACCACCACTAATTCATCGTATGACGCCCTACGCATATGTAGATGACGTGTATTACCATCTTTATCACGGCAATATGCACCAAAGGCAGCACCCCCATAATAAATCTCACCAGTAACAGGCACTCCCACCACACCAAAAACCACATTTCCTTGCTCGATCAACGCCACATTAACAGTATATTCAGCGGTACCACTGATAAATTCTTTGGTGCCGTCTAGTGGATCCACTAGCCACCAACGCTGCCACTGCTGACGCTCTGCCAATGGGATCTCACAATCCTCCTCTGACAAAACAAAAATATTCGCATCCAACTCAGACAAGCCCGCCGCCAACACTCGATGCGCAGCCATATCGGCTGCAGTTACTGGGGAGTCATCCTCTTTAATATCCACTGCAACATCTGCTTGCCAATAAGCCAAAGTAGCTTGTCCAGCTGCGTCCACTAACGCCAAGACAGGCTCAACTAAAGGGTGCATCATGCTTTTAATTCTCCACGCTGCAAGAGTAAATCACGTACGACATACATAGCAGCTAATGCACGGCCTTCAGAAAACTGTGGATGTTCTAATAGTCCTAACAAGTTCCGTATGCTCGTTGTTTCAACCCGCATAGGCTCAGGCTCATCCCCTTCTAAACGTGATGGATATAAGTCACGTGCCAACACCACATGAATACGTTGGCTCATATACCCTGGTGATAGACTTAATTCGGTAATCAGTTCCAATGAGCGCGCAGCAAGGCCTGCTTCCTCTTGTAACTCTCGATTGGCTGCTTGCAGAGCATCCTCGCCAGGATCAATTAAACCTTTCGGCAGTGATAACTCATAAGACTCAGTCCCTGCGCAGTACTCTTCAACTAATACGACATGTTCTTCATCGTGCATTGCGACAATCATGACTGCACCTAAACCACCGGCCTTACCACGCAAACGCTCGTAAGTGCGCTCTACACCATTGCTAAAACGCAGTTGTAATTGCTCAACACGAAAAATACGACTACGCGCCACTTCTTCAGTGGACAAAATGACTGGCTTATCTCGCATAACAAAACTCCAAATACTTATACGGGTATCATAGCGCGCTTGAACACACAGTTTTAGAGAGAATGAGCGATGCCGCAGCTACCGTGGGACAAAATTGATACCGTTTTATTAGATATGGACGGTACTTTACTGGACTTACACTTCGACAATGTCTTTTGGCTCGATTATATGCCGCAATATTATGCAGATAAAAACGGTATCTCGCGCGCAGCTGCTGATGCCTATATCAGACCACTACTGGCTTCTTATACTGGCCAGATTCAATGGTACTGTGTCGATTTTTGGACTGAAAAACTCGAGTTACCTATTCGTCAAATGAAACAAAATACTGCGCATTTAATCAACTTACGCGCAAATTCTGATCAGTTTTTACAGGCACTGCAAAAAGCCGGTAAACGCTGTATTTTAATCACCAATGCCCATCGCGCCTCTTTAGACATCAAACTTAAAAAAGTTCATTTAGAGCCATTCCTAGACGTCATCATTAGCTCGCACGACTACGGCTACCCAAAAGAAGACCAACGTTTTTGGGAGTGTTTAAGCCAAGCAGTGGACTTCCAGCCTGAACGCAGTTTATTTATTGATGACAGCCTTCCTGTGCTGCGAAGTGCTCAGCGCTATGGCATTGGTTATTTACGTGCAGTATTGCAGCCCGATAGCCAAGGACCAGAGAAAGATTGTGCAGAATTTACTCCATCCATGGACTTGAATGATCTTGTCAGTGACTTACCTTCAACGCACTAATAAGGTCCAACTGAAGCAAGCTAGACCCAAATATTGGTTGAGTCTAGTTTGCTTAAAAGCCAAACAAGTATTCTGATTTTAAAACACCATTTAATTGACCAAAATCTAAAGCAAGTTGTATTTCACCTTCCGCATACGGCCCTAAGACATAGGGTGGGTAACTAAAGGTGATACCGTGTTCATGGAAAAAAAAGTTATCAGTCAACAGTACTTCAGCTTGTTCCTCTACACTATTCCCAATCCAACTTTGCGCATAATCAGGATATTCATATCGATAGACCTCTCGCAGCATACCTACCAAGGTGTAATGCACACTGTCTTCCAAAATATCCGCTAATAGCAATTGCTTCTTATCTTTTAAGTCATATAAAAAATACCGCGTCCCATGCATACCATGAGCTCCGCCACTGTACATATAAGAGAACTGCTTAAAACTGGCTAAATGGTACCGCTGAGCAATAAACCTTAAGCTGTCAGAATGCTCATAGGCAATAAAAGCCGAAGCATCCTCTCCACGCACCTCTGCAATATCATCAATACTAGATTTCAGCCAGTCTGTACTTTGCTGCTGTAACAATTTTATGTGCGCATCCAATTCCATCACATCGCTTACTTCAGTCAAATGCAGCTTTGCCAACAACTGTTGATCCAACCAAGCAAGGCCAGTGATTTCTGCCTGAAGTTTGATTTCTGCACAAGAGGAATTTTCTGATTCATCAAAACATTGATGTAACTCTGAAACCTCCACAATCTTAGGTGCAATCAATGGCACCTTCTGTTCAACATCTACTGCCGCCAGCACTCCTAACGACACACTGCTCAATAAAGCACCACTGATCATTCTCTGTATAAGTCTTTGCATCACATGACATCTCTTTTCTGCAGAACAATACCGCACAATTAATGATTAATAATGATTAGGACGGGCCAAGCCTAAATGTTCGCGCAAAGTACTGCCTTCATACTCAGTACGAAATAAACCACGACGTTGCAGCTCGGGAATCACTTGCTCAACAAAATCCTCAATGCCTTCAGGTAACGATGGTGGCATTAAATTAAAGCCATCGGCTCCCTCATTGCGAAACCATTTTTCCATCTTATCAGCAATGTGTTCAGGAGTACCTACCATGGTGCAATGACCGCCACCTGCTGCTAAACGGCCTAGTAACTGACGTACTGTGGGGCTTTCTGTCTCAATAATGCGCAAAATAGTGCTGTAACGTCCTTGTGGACCTTTAAACTCAGATAATGGAGGCAATTGAGGAACAGGCGCATCCAACTCCCAAGTCATACAGTCCTGCTCCGTAAACACACTCAACTGACGTAAAGAAGCGTCCACTGGCAACAACTCATCCAACTCACGTTGTTTCGCCCGCGCCTCTTCCTCTGTTGCAGCTACATAGGTCACTAAACCAGGCATAATCGGCACCTCAGCGTTACGTCCAGAAGCTTTCACCCGCTGCTTAATGTCTCGATAATAACTTTGAGCAGCAGGTAAATCGTAAGCTACCGCATAAATCGCTTCGGCACATTGCGCCGCCAAAGTACGGCCTTGTTCCGAAGCACCTGCTTGAAAAAGTACTGGATGTCCTTGCACTGGGCGCGGGATATTCAATGGCCCATCCACTAAAAAGAACTCTCCCTCATGGTTAATCGGCTGTACTTTATCTGGGTTAGCATAATGTCCCTGGCGATCAAACTCTACAGCATCATCTTGCCAAGAATCCCACAACCCTAACACTGTTTTGACAAATTCTTCTGCACGACGATAACGCTCAGCATGAGGTGGCATCGTTTGATAGCCATGGTTACGCGCTTCCACATCAAACATCGAAGTAACCACATTCCAACCAATCCGGCCTTTACTGATATGGTCTAACGATGCAACCAAACGCGCCGCATGAAATGGCGTGTAAAAAGTACTGGAGACCGTACTGATAAACCCGATTTTTTCTGTAGCACGACTCATTGCAGCTACAGCAGTCAGCGGTTCTAAAAACCAAGGACTCCCATCAGAAACATTCCCCACCGAAGCACCATCTGCAAAAAATACCGCATCTAGCTTGCCACGCTCAGCAATTTGCGCTAAACGCTCGTAGTAAGCGATATCACCCAATTGCTCAACCATAGAGTCAGGATGGCGCCAAGCCGCTTTATGATGACCACAACCCATAATAAACAAATTAATATGCATCATGCGTTGCTGTTTTTGTTCAGTACTCATCAGTTTTTCACCAAGCCACCATCAACAATGAGGTTCTGCCCTGTAACCGCACGCGCCCAAGGCGAAGCAAAAAATAAAATAGCATCGGCAAACTCTGCTGGAGTAGTAACACGACGCAGCGGTGTATTCTGTGCAATGTATTCAAATACAGCCTCAGGAGTTGCAGCAGAAGCATCTGTGGTACGCAATAAACCACCAGATACCATATTCACCGTTACATTATCGGGACCCAGATCTTGAGATAAAGTACGAGTCAATGACAACAAGGCAGCCTTACCTGCGGTGTAATCATGATAAGGCACCACAGGGTTTTGAAATAAATTAGTGCCGATATTCACAATACGACCAAAACCAGCTTCGCGCATACCCGCCAAGGCAGCTTGCGTTGTATTGAGCGCACCACCAACCACACCCTCAAACTGCTGATTTAAATGTGCAAGAGTTAAAGCTTCAACACTTGGCCGTGCGTCACCATTAAAAGAAAAACTGGGTAAAGCATTGTTGATCACGGTGGTGACTGGCATACCAAAATGCTCACGTGCCCGCATAAACATCGCTTGTACCGCTTCTTTGTCGGTGACATCCGCTTGAATCGCTAACAGCTGATCTGGCGCTTCGTTGGCCAATTTTTGTGCTGCCTCAGCACTGTTGCAATAATTGATCACTACTCGTGCACCTTCACGCAAAAAGGCACGCACCAAATGCGCCCCTAAACCACGTGCTGCACCAGTAATCAGCACCAGCTGTTGATCAAGACGGGTAAAATTTTGCATTAGACACCTCAAAAAAGAGGCGAAGGTATGTATAGACAGACTGGAACTTAACCTGCGACAGACATCCCTTCGCCAGTATGAACTGGATCAGGTTCAACGGGTATACTCTCAGCCCCAAAAGAAGGACACCCCGTGCCGAGCGAAAACCATAGCACACATCCCCTATGAAACTATAGACAGCGACACCGAGCAGCACAGGGAGTAACAGATAAAATTGACAATCACCCACAAGCTTTTTAGTCTGTATGCCATCCAAGGGGCGCCACATCACGGCTGAGACTCTGCAACTGCGCAGTAACCCTTTGAACCTGATCTGGGTAATGCCAGCGAAGGGATGGAGAATGCTAATCATAGCCTTGCCTTTGCGCACCTTTCATTTCTTTGCTGTCGTACCTGTTCTACGCCACAGAGGCGTATATACGAATGCCGAATGGCAAGGAAACCACCCATGTTAAGTACTTCAACTGCTGTAGTGTGGCTCACTGCATTCGCCATACTTTTTGCTGTTCCGGGCTTGCTCTACGCACGCCAAGCGCAAGATAAGCTGGATGACTTTCTAGTTGCCCGTAACAGCCAAAACAGCACCGCAACACTGCTCACCTTATTAGCTACCACCTTGGGCACTTGGATTTTATTTGGTCCAGCGCAAGCCGCAACGTGGGGTGGGATTGGCGCTGTGACTGGTTATGCACTAGGAGCTTTGGTACCCCGCTTAATCATGATTCCTCTAGGCAATCGCATTCGCACCTTGATGCCTGAAGGTCATGCCTTGACTGAGTTTGTCCTAGGCCGATACGGACGTGTCATGTATGCTTTCGTACTGATCATTATGATGTTCTATATGTTTATCAGCCTCACTGCTGGGCTCACCGCGATTGCTAAAATGGTGTCATTACTGGCCCCAGTGCCTTTGTGGCTGACCGCTAGCATTGTTATGGCAGCAACTCTGCTCTATACCCTCTACGGTGGTTTGCGTGTCACTATTTTTACCGACCGCTTACAGATGCTAGTTATCATTCCATTTTTAATTGTACTCGTTTCTTTTGGCTGGCACGCCACTGGGGGGATCGCTCCTGCGCTACAAGGTCTACAAGATAAAGCCCCACAGCTCTTAAATCCTTGGGACCTCAACGGCCTAAAATCTGGCCTTACATTCTTTATCGCCGTGGTTCTCACTGGGCTCTTTTACCAAGGCACTTGGCAACGTGTTTTCGCCGCACGCAATAATAAAGTCATTCGTAACGGCTTTATTCTTAGTGGTGCACTCAGTTTCCCCATTATTTTTATTATGGGCTTATTTGGCTTAGCCTTTGTCGGTTTAGGCTTACCTGGAGACGGCTCAGTCGCGTTATTTAGTGTCCTATTAGCAGATGCTCCAACTTGGTTTGCTATTGGCCTGTTACCCTTTGGCTTGGCCTTAATCATGAGCAGTGCCGACTCTACTATTAGTGGTCTTTCCAGTATTTTCGTAGTGGATATGCACCGTTTATTACCGCAACTCAGTGGACAAAAACTGCTCTTAATTTCACGCTGGCTGATTATTTTATTGTCTGTACCTGTCTTACTCGTCGCTGCGCAGGGTTATAGCATTCTGTACTTATTTTTATTAGCAGACTTACTCTGCTGTGCTGCAGCTTTCCCTGTGTTCTTTGGTTTCTATAGCGAGCGCTACCAAAGCTATAACGCTGTGCTGAGCACTTTAGCTGGATTAATCGCAGGCCTGTTGGTGTTCCCAGCGCCAGGGGAACCAACCACCTACTTATTGGAATCTTTCCTTTTAGCCTCCTTGGTGCCCGTCATTATTTCGCTGATTTTGCTGCTATTGCCAAGCAGTAGTCGCTTTGACTTCTCTGCATTGGCTAAGCGAGTACGACACTTACAAGGCTAAAAGTCCACTGCAATCTAAACGCTAACATATGTCGGTGCTTAGATTGCAGTGCATATTAAACACTGATTCACACTTTTGGATCAGCTGTAGGGGCATCTGTTGTTGCTTGTGCCACCACATGCGCACCGGCTCGACGCCCAGAGAAGAAACAATCTGCAGCAGACAAACCACTGATATACAAATGCGATGGTAAACCCAAAGCTGCGCGACCAGCAGCATATAAACCCTGTATAGGACTGCCATCTTCTCGCAGGACTTCCCCTGTATCTTCATCCACTATCAAGCCTCCCACAGTCATCGTCGATAGCGGTAAAAGTTTGCTTTTCGCCCCAACATCAATGGCATAAAACGGCCCATCCACAATGCTATGCATGTCACTTTGATCTTTACCAAAAGGGTCATCCTGCCAACCCGCCGCAGTGTGGTTATAACGCTTTACTGTCTCACGTAAAGTATGTGGATCAAAGCCGCACTTTGCGGCTAACTGATCCAAAGTCCGCGCTTTCTTAGCAAAGAGTAAAGCCAATTTCCCCGGCTGCCGTTGAAACGGCAACATGTCATCTTTACGTAATTGTTGTTGAGCTTTACGGTACAGGTTTTTATCTAAAATCAACCACCCCACACCTTGCTGCTCTTCACCGAGTACCTGCCCTACAGCAGCACCATACAACGCCTCGTTAACATAACGCTCCCCCTGAGCATTCACCAACATTCCCGCAGAAAATGCTTGTGGCGGATTCAAAAAGCGCCAACTGCTGATGCGCTGTAAGCGATCCACAGCTCCACCGACACTCTGACCTAAGCGAATCCCACTACCGTTATCGCCCGGAGCCCCCATCGCCATACTAGCACTATAGCCAGGCGCATAATGCTGCACCATAGGACGGTTCTGAATAAAACCACCGGTACTCAGACACACTCCATGACGGGCACGAATACGACGAACAATGCTATGTGCAGACTTTATTTCATCAGCCCGCTTCCAATAACGTTCAGCAATACCATTCGTAATATTAAAACCTGGAAAACTGCTCGGCAGCATCATTTGCCACTTGGTCGCCAACGCCATCAACCTACGGCACCGCTCAGCTTCAGGGCCAGGCGGTAGCTGTACCACACTAACACCGAGTACAGTCCCCTTATCATCCAAAATGAGCCGCCGTACTTCAGTTTGCGCCATAAAACGAACGCCTTTACGAGAAGCACTTTTACGCAGCGGATCAGTCAAGTGTTTACCAAAGCCAATGGCTGCATTCGTTGGTGGACACCAAGCCTTATGGCCACGCGCTGCTGGTTTCGCAACCGCAGCATAAGCAGGCGCTAACGAACTATCTGCATGATAAAGATAATAACCTTGCGGTGGATAAGACGTTTTAGCCCGAAACAGTGTGCTGTCAAAACGCACTCCATGATCCACTAGCCAATCAATCATTGCGGGGCTTTGCTCACAAAACCGACGCAAAGTAGAATCTTTGATCACTCCTTGGGTTTCAAGCTGCAAATATTTATACATTTCTTCTGCATCATCAACGACCCCCGCTTCTTGCTGCACACTGGTACCACCGCCAGCATACACAACCCCTCCATTCATAGCTGTAGAGCCACCACCATCAAAAAGATCTAATGCTAAAACTTCTAAGCCACCTTCTACCGCCTCCAAGGCTGCAGCCATTCCAGCGCCGCCATACCCTACTACAACAAAATCAGCACCATCATCCCACACTATACTGTCAGCCTGAGCAATAATTTCAGGCCTCTGCACTGATGAAAACCATACATCTGAATCAGGGTCAAATTTATTCATCACAGAAGCTCCTCCAAAGTTTTTATTGTTATCTTGCATTGACGGCAACCACTATTTTTAAATCAATTGAGCAAGTCACAGCACAAACATAATATTCCACTTGATTTAAACTAAACGCAACGTTTAGTTTATTCAAATAAAACTTTGGAACACAACACAATGGACAAGCAAGCATCGACAATGAACAAAACTAAAAAAGCGCCAACTCGCCGAGGCGGACGGCCTTCGCTTAAACAAGCAGCAGATATTCAAGTACGCATTTTAGACGCAGCTGAAGAACATTTTTTACAAGATGGATTTAGCGCCACAAGCATCGAAGCCATCGCTAAACAAGCAAGCACCTCTAAAGCAACGGTGTACGCGCGCTTTAACAATAAAGAAGCTTTATTTATTGCAGTCAGTAATCGAGTGTTGAGCACACATTTTGCGCCCATAGTGCTCGACTCAGGAAGTTTGCAAGAGCGCCTAAAAGACTTGGCCTTACACATGCTTGATGCACTGCTTGATCCCAAAACTTTACGGATGTATAACATCATCGTGGCTGAGTCGGAGCGTTTCCCAGAACTGGCCCGCCTCAGTGATGAAAAATCTGCTTTTGCAGGCCAACAACTCCTGGAAACCCTACTCGCAGAAGAACAGGCTAAGGGAAATCTTACCAGTCATGCACTTGCTCCACTCTCTCAATTGTTTATCGCTTCTGTTGTATTAGAACCACTACGCTTAGTAAGTCTAGGCCTGCGTTCATTTGATCAAACTGCTCGTCAACAATGGGTTGACCTTGTGGTGGATGTTTTTTTAAACGGATGTCAGCAACAGCCCACAGCATAAGCTGAACCAGATCCTGTCACGCACAGTCATAATCTAAATGCCACTCAGAACACGCTCGTCGTCGATCTGTAAAGATATAAATTAGTTATGCTTTCTGCTGATCTAGTGTGACAACATGCTTGCCCTGTTCCCCGATTTTATGCGAGGGTTTACGGTAATTTTTCTAAACGCAAACATTCTAAAGGATCGCAATACGGTATAAATCGACTTAACTACCAAGCCCAAACTGTGTTACTACACCAATTCATACACCCTAAGCTTAAGTATCACTGACGATAGCCTGCCGATGAAAGCACCACGCATCACCTTAGACCAATGGAAAATATTACAAGCTGTGATTGATCATGGCGGCTATGCACAAGCAGCACAGGCATTACATTGCTCACAATCATCCATCAGCTATAACATTGCTCGCCTACAAGAACAGCTAGCCGTGCCACTATTGCGTATCGAAGGCCGTAAAGCGGTACTCACTCCAATAGGGGAAGTACTCTTACGCCGCTCACGACAACTCACCGCCGATGCAAGCCAACTCGAGGTCTTAGCTCAACAAATGCAAGAAGGTTGGGAAGCTGAAGTACGTTTAGTGGTCGATGTTGCATATCCCAGTCAAAATATCGTCCAAGCACTGCAAGCCTTCAAACCCTTAAGTCAAGGCTGCAGGGTACTATTACGGGAAGAAGTACTTTCCGGCACAGAAGAGTTACTGCAAGATAACGCTGCCGATATTGCTATAAGTGCGCTCAACATTACAGGGTACCTTCCCATTGAACTGGGTTCAATTACCTTCATTGCTGTCGCTCACCACCAGCACCCGCTGCATCAATTGGAACATCAATTGAGCGCCAATGATTTATCGGCATATATGCAAGTAGTGATACGTGATTCAGGAGAACGTCAGCCGCGTGATATCGGTTGGTTAGGCGCGGAACAACGTTGGACGGTTGCAAGTCTTGCTACATCAGCTGAGTTTATTCGCGCAGGCTTAGGTTTTGCTTGGCTGCCTGAACATGTAGTGGCTGATGACTTAGCCATTGGTTTACTGAAGAAACTGCCGTTACAAACCGGTAGTATTCGTCATCAACCTTTTTACTTATACAGCCAAAAAGATAGGCCGCTTGGAAAAGCGGCCAAAACACTAATGGACTGTATCCAAGCCAATGCACTACCTCGTTTGGCATGCTCCCCGTCCTAAAGGACGGGGATTCCGACTGCTAGGCTGGCATGCCCGAGCGCGAGAATATTTGTGCCGCAATAATGCCTTGGCCTTGCTGTTATATCACTGACGAATTCCTTCAACAGCCAAAGTCAGCTCTACACTTTCTGAAGCTGGTCCTAGATCAGTAGTAATACCAAAGTCAGCCAGTTTAAGCGTTGTCGTGCCTTCAAAGCCGGCACGATAACCACCCCATGGATCATCACCCTCACCAATAAATTGCGCATCAATCACGATCTCTTTGGTTACACCATTGAGCGTTAGATCACCAATCACATCAGCGGTACCTTCTCCTGTACTCACAACCTGAGTCGAGGCAAAGGTTGCCTTTGGGTGCTTACTTGTATTTAAAAAATCAGCACTGCGCAAATGCTTATCACGCTCAGCATGGTTACTGTCCAAACTCGCTGTACGCAAGGTCACATTCACCTTACTCGCTTCAGGCTGCTCTGCGTCATAACTAAATGTGCCATCAAAATCTTTAAAAGTGCCGTATAACCAGCTAAAACCTAAATGACTGATTTTAAAGTTGACAAAGGCATGCTGACCTTCCTGATCAATCACATAATCTGCTGCTGAAACGGCACCACTGGTCAATACTGAACCAAGGAGCAATGCTGCAAAAGTTTTCTTAAACATCTTATTACCTCTATCTTGTGAGTCGACGTTGTATATTAATTATTTAACGCCACAACCTAGCATACGCATAAGCGTGGTATCGCGATCAATCAAGTGGTGTTTTAGAGCAGCTAAAGCATGCAATCCCGCCAAAATCACTAGTACCCAAGCCGCATACCAATGCACTGCACCAGCTAAATCAGCCTGATTGGGTAAACCCGTGATCAACGCAGGAATCTCAAATAGATCAAAGACACTGATACCGCGCCCATCAGCTGTAGAAATCAAATAACCTGAAATCATCACCACAAACAATCCCAAGTACAGTAACGCATGACCTAAACGACTGAGTAATTGTACTGCCGGAGAATGAGTGCTTAATGCTGCTGGTTGCGGCGTCACTAAGCGCCACAGTATTCGAAACACCATCACAGCAAACAACACAACTCCAACGCTTTTATGTAATGCGGGAGCCGTACGGTACCATTCGCTGTAATAACTTAAACCGGTCATCCACAACCCCAGTGCAAACAGCGCAAACACTGCTAGTGCTACCGACCAGTGCATAGCCATACTGACTAAACCGTACCGATCTGATGAATTTCGCAACCGCATATCAACTCTCCAGATTTTTAATCTTTTCTATTGTAGCCAGTTAAATATTAATAAAAAGTTCTAATTATAGCTTATAAATATCGAATTTTTAGATATATAAAAGGGAAGTCATGCTGATTCACCCTACTCCCCAATCCTCAGCCTAATGCTGCAATCCATGATTGTGTAAGCACCATGCCCTTAAGCAATAAAAAACCCGCCTTAATAAAGCTTCTAAACGAAGTACTTTATTGCAGCGGGTTTCTGCAAGCAGAATGCGTTTTATTTGATGTTTTGGTACAACTCACCACTAGCGTAGCGCTGATACATTTTTTCTAAAGAAACTGGCTTGATTTTTGACGCGTTACCCGCTGTACCGAAAGCTTCATAGCGAGCAATACAGATATCACGCATCGCCGTAACGGTTTCAGCAAAGAACTTACGTGGATCAAATTCACTTGGATGTAACGCCATATGACGACGCATTGCACCAGTTGAAGCTAGACGTAGGTCTGTATCAATATTGACCTTACGCACGCCGTGCTTAATACCTTCAACAATTTCTTCTACAGGCACGCCGTAGGTTTCTTTAATATCACCACCATACTGATTGATAACCTGTAACCACTCTTGTGGTACAGAGCTAGAACCATGCATTACTAAATGCGTGTTCGGAATACGCTTATGAATTTCCTTGATGCGTTCAATAGCTAAGGTGTCGCCTGTAGGTGGTTTAGTGAACTTGTAAGCACCGTGACTGGTACCGATCGCAATAGCTAAAGCATCCACTTTAGTTTGCTTAACAAAGTCTGCAGCTTCTTCAGGATCTGTCAGCATTTGCGCCATATCCAACACGCCTTCTGCACCAATCCCATCTTCTTCGCCGGCCATACCTGTTTCTAGGCTACCTAAACAGCCTAACTCGCCTTCGACAGATACACCGCACGCGTGCGCCATTTCAACGGTACGACGCGTCACATCTACGTTGTACTCATAATCCATAGGTGTTTTGCCGTCTTCACCCAATGAACCATCCATCATTACGGATGAGAAACCCAACTGGATAGAACGCTGGCAAACATCAGGACTAGTACCGTGGTCTTGGTGCATACACACTGGGATATGAGGAAACTCTTCAATTGCCGCTAAGATCAGATGGCGCAAGAAAGGAGCTCCAGCATATTTACGCGCACCTGCTGACGCCTGAACAATCACTGGCGAATCTGTTTTATCCGCCGCTTCCATAATTGCACGCATTTGTTCTAGGTTGTTCACGTTAAATGCTGGTACGCCATAGCCAAACTCGGCGGCGTGATCAAGCATTTGACGCATACTAATTAGAGCCATATTGTTTCCCCGCAAGGTCATTAAATTCGATCCGGCTCACCCTATGTAAGCCGATTAGTGTCAGTCAGTGTACTAATAAAATAGGTTTAACCTTTAGCACGCTCTTCTAAGACAGCTACCGCTGGCAAAACTTTGCCCTCAACAAACTCAAGGAAGGCGCCACCACCGGTGGAAATATACGAAATCTTGTCAGCGACATTGTACTTATCAATTGCCGCCAGCGTATCACCACCACCTGCAATTGAGAATGCGTTACTAGCAGCAATCGCTTGCGCCAACACTTTTGTACCATTAGCAAACTGATCAAACTCAAACACACCCACTGGACCATTCCACAGGATAGTTTGTGAGTTCTTCAACAGTTCAGCAAACTGCTGAGCTGTTTCTGGACCGATATCCAAAATCATATCGTCTTCGGCCACATCGGCGACCGCCTTAACCGTTGCTTGCGCATCAGCAGCAAAAGCTTTAGCCACAACCACATCAACCGGCAAAGGCACATTAACTTTCTTTGCAATGGCTTTTGCAGTATCAACCAACTCTGCTTCATAGAGTGATTTCCCCACAGGGAAACCAGCAGCAGCAAGGAAGGTATTAGCAATACCACCACCCACAATTAACTGATCACAGATATCCGATAAACTGGTGAGTACATCTAGCTTAGTTGACACTTTAGAACCAGCAACAATAGCTGCCATTGGCTTCGCAGGCGCGTCTAGAGCTTTACCTAACGCAGCTAGCTCAGCTGAAAGCAACGGTCCAGCACAGGCTTGCTTAGCAAATTTAGCAACACCCTCGGTAGAGCCTTGAGCACGGTGCGCAGTGCCGAAAGCGTCCATGACAAAGACATCGCAAAGTGCTGCATATTTCTGTGCTAGCTCATCGGTATTTTTCTTCTCACCAATATTAAAGCGCACATTTTCCAGTAACACGATGTCACCAGGTGCAACTTCAACACCATCTAGATAGTCACGTACCAAAGGCACCTCACGATCCAATGCTTTGCTTAAGTAAGCTGCTACCGGTGCTAAGCTGTTTTCTTCACTAAACAGCCCTTCCTCAGGACGCCCCAAGTGTGAACAAACCATGACCGCCGCGCCTTTTTCTAAGGCCAAACGAATGGTTGGTAAAGATGCCACAATTCGTGCGTCACTTTGCACAACACCGTCTTTTACTGGCACGTTAAGGTCTTCACGGATCAAAACACGCTGATTAGTAAGATCGAGGTCAGTCATATTTAACACTGTCATGGAATTCAGTCCTTTACTGGCGATTAGTGGTACAGGCAATATTGAGGAAATGTTGCGCAACATCGAGCATGCGATTAGCAAAACCCCATTCATTATCAAACCAGGCCACAATGCTAAGCATACGAGGTCCACTCATCTGGGTTTGACTGGCATCAAAAATAGCCGAATGTGGATCATGGTTAAAATCGCAGCTGGCGTGCGGTAATTCAGTGTAATCAAGCAGTCCATGCAGCGCACCGTGCGCAGCTGCTTGTTTAAACAATTGATTAATAAATGTGATATCAGTATCTCGCTGAGTTTTTACTGTGATATCTAAGCACGACACATTCACCGTAGGTACACGCACTGCCTTAGCTTGAATTTTACCATTAAGCTGCGGCAGTAAACGCTCAATACCACGGGCAAGACCAGTTGATACTGGTACTACAGATTGAAAAGCAGAGCGGGTGCGCCGCAAGTCTTTATGGTGATATGCATCAATCACCGGCTGATCATTCATAGCAGAATGGATAGTAGTAATAAAAGCATGCTCAATACCAACACTCTGTTCGAGTAACTCAAGCAAAGGTACGCCGCAGTTGGTGGTACAGGACGCATTAGAGACTATCCTCTCACTCCCATCTAGCGTCGCATGATTGACCCCATAAACAATAGTGGCATCAACGTCTGCTGCACTTTCCATCGGCTGCGAGAACAGCACCCGTGGTACTCCTGCATCAATAAAACGCTGCGCATCTTCACGGGTGGCATACTGCCCAGAGCACTCCAACAGCAAGTCAATCTCTAAAGCAGCCCAATCAACCTGCTCTGGCTCACTCGCACAGAGCACTTGGACACATACACCGTTGATATGTAAACAATCACCCTCCACCCGTACTTCACCGGGAAAGCGGCCATGAGTGGAATCAAAGCGGGTGAGGTATTCGATACTGGCTTGGTCAGCGATGTCATTAAGGGCAATAATGTCAAAATTAGCACCTCCCTGCTTATGACGCTCGCTTAATGCACGTAGCACGCAACGACCAATACGACCGTAACCATTAAGTGCAACTCGAAATGGGCGTGCAGACATGAAAATCCTTACTGAAAAAACCGCGCATAGCACTCAACCCTGCGCGGCAGAATAACACCGCTTACTCGTCGTCAAGCAACTCAGCAGCTACATTAAGTACATCATTAAGCGTAAAACCAAACATTTCAAACAGTTGGTTCGCTGGTGCTGATTCACCGTAGCTTTGCATACCGATCACGCGACCATCAAGACCTACGTATTTGTACCAGTAGTCGGTGTGAGCAGCTTCAATGGCAATGCGCGCACCGACTTCAATTGGCAGAACGCTTTGTTTGTATTCTGCATCTTGTGCGTCAAACACACTGGTACACGGCATTGAAACGACTCGAACTTTATGGCCCTTCTCAGTTAACGCCTGATACGCATCCACCGCTAAGCCTACTTCTGAACCGGTAGCAATCAAAATTAGCTCAGGCTCACCTGTGCAGTCTTTTAAAATATATCCACCGCGTTCAATATCAGTGATTTGCTCAGCACTACGTGTTTGATGGTTCAAGTTTTGGCGGCTAAAAATTAATGCACTTGGACCGTCTTTGCGTTCCAATGCATACTTCCACGCAACAGCTGACTCAACCGCATCACATGGACGCCAAGTATCTAAGTTTGGCGTGGTACGCAAACTTGCCAACTGTTCAATCGGTTGGTGCGTTGGACCATCTTCACCTAAGCCAATAGAGTCATGAGTAAAGACATAAAGCACACGCTGCTTCATAAGCGCTGACATACGCACTGCGTTACGTGCATATTCCATAAACATCAGGAAGGTCGCACCGTAAGGAATCAAACCACCGTGCAACGCTACACCATTCATGATCGCGCTCATACCAAACTCACGCACACCATAAAACACGTAGTTACCTGAGGCATCCACTTCTGAAATGCCTTTACAACCGCTCCACAGAGTAAGATTAGAACCCGCTAGGTCAGCAGAACCACCGAGCAATTCTGGCAGTAATGGACCATAAGCATTCAAACTGTTTTGGCTAGCTTTACGACTCGCAATGCTTTCACCTTTAGCCGCAACCTCTGCTATGTACTGCGCAGATTTCTCTGCGAACTCAGCAGGTAAGTCACCGGCCATACGACGCTTAAACTCAGCTGCCAACTCTGGGAATTCAGCAGCATAAGCGGCAAAGCGCGCATCCCACTCGGCTTCAGCTTTAGCACCTGCTTCTTCAGCATTCCACTCGGCATAAATATCCGTTGGAATTTCGAAAGGTGCATGCGGCCAATTTAATTCAGCACGCGTTAAAGCAATTTCGTCATCACCCAGCGGTGCGCCATGACTGGTTTCTTTACCAGCACGGTTAGGTGAACCGAAACCAATCACAGTTTTACAACAAATCAAAGTGGGCTTGTCGCTTTCACGTGCTGCTTCAAGTGCAACTTCAATCTCATCAGGATTGTGACCGTCCACATTACGAATCACATGCCAACCATAGGCCTCAAAGCGACGAGGCGTATCATCACTGAACCAGCCCTGCACTTGGCCATCAATGGAAATTCCATTGTCATCGTAAAAAGCAGTCAGTTTATTGAGACCTAAAGTACCAGCCAACGAACAAACTTCATGGGAAATACCTTCCATCAAGCAACCATCACCTAAAAACACATAGGTCTGGTGATCCACAATTTCATGGCCAGGACGGTTGAACTGTGCGCCTAGCACTTTTTCAGCTAAAGCAAAACCTACTGCATTGGCTAAGCCTTGACCCAACGGCCCCGTAGTGGTTTCAACACCAGCAGTGTAACCATATTCAGGGTGCCCAGGGGTGCGGCTGTGTAATTGACGGAAGTTTTTAAGATCATCTAAGTTGACATCATAACCCGTTAGATGCAGTAACGAATACAACAGCATTGAACCGTGGCCATTGGACAGCACAAAACGGTCGCGATCGATCCACTGGGGATTTTTAGGGTTGTGCTTCAGATGATCACGCCACAGGACTTCGGCGATATCCGCCATGCCCATTGGTGCTCCCGGGTGGCCACTGTTGGCTTTTTGAACAGCATCCATGCTTAGGGCGCGAATGGCATTGGCTCGCTCACGACGGCTGGGCATTACTGAATCTCCTGACGCTAAAATTTAAAATAAAGACGGCTATTTTCACCCACCTTAACTCAGGGGGCAAACTTTGTAGTAAATCTCAGGCGACATGATAACGGATAACCGTTAAAAATTGGGCATTTGTGACAGCACTTTACTGCACTACAGACAAGAAGCTTTTATTCACACACGAGAACTGCACACAATTTAATCTATTTTCTATACATCAAGCAGGCAATCACAACAGTTTCACCGCACTGGCAAAACTGTTGTGATGCAGTTTTTACAAACCAGCAGCGGCGCGTAAGGCATCAACACGATCGGTTTTTTCCCAGCTAAACGCAGTGAACGTATCACCCTCTACCGTCATTTCATAAGGTATACGACCGAAATGACCATAAGCAGCTGTAGCCTTATACATTGGATGCAATAAGTCCAACATATGTGTGATGGCATACGGACGTAAATCAAAAACCTCGCGCACCACCTGGATAATTTTCTCGTCGCTGATTTTTCCTGAACCAAAGGTATTCAAAGAAATTGAAGTAGGTTCCGCAACACCAATGGCATAAGACACCTGTATTTCACAACGCTCTGCTAAGCCTGCAGCAACAATATTTTTTGCCACATAACGACCTGCGTAAGCAGCACTACGGTCTACTTTAGATGGATCCTTACCCGAGAAAGCTCCACCACCATGGCGGGCCATACCACCATAGGTATCGACAATAATTTTACGGCCAGTTAAACCACAATCACCCACAGGTCCACCAATAACAAACTTACCGGTTGGATTGATATGGAACTGAGTATCTTTGTGTAACAGCTCAGCAGGCAGTGTCTGCTTCACAATCAGCTCCATTACAGCTTCGTGAAGATCTTTCTGTGATACATCTGGGTTATGCTGCGTTGACACAACTACTGCATCAATACCAACCACCTTACCCTGCTCATAACGGCAAGTAACTTGGCTTTTCGCATCCGGACGCAACCATGGTAGTAAACCGCTCTTACGCACTTCAGCCTGACGTTCCATTAAACGGTGGGAGAACGTAATAGGTGCAGGCATTAATACATCGGTTTCATTACTGGCATAACCAAACATTAAACCTTGATCGCCCGCACCCTGCTCTTCCGGTTTACTGCGATCCACACCCTGAGCAATTTCTGCTGACTGCTTACCAATAATATTGATAATACCGCAAGTAGCACCGTCGTAACCCACATCAGAGCTGTTGTAACCAATGTCAACTATGACATCACGTACCAACTGCTCTAAATCAATCCAAGCATCAGTGGTAATCTCACCTGCAACAATTGCAACACCTGTTTTGACTAAAGTTTCACAAGCTACACGCGCTTGTTTATCTTCAGTAATAATTGCATCCAGCACCGCATCGGAAATTTGATCCGCGATTTTATCGGGATGTCCCTCAGAGACAGACTCTGAAGTAAAAATTGAATATTCGCTCATTTCGGTTCCTTTAACTACCGGTTCGTGAGATTGCTTCATGATCCGGCTTGGCAAAATGCCGTAGCTGAATTTGAAAGCCGTTTTTAAGGCCCAGGTAAAGACTTTCACTGGGCTTGAGTCCTGCGGCACTGGCCCATAAGGCCAGTTCATCCTGATCAAAACCTAACCAGAGATCGCCGCAGGCCTGCTTGGCCCAATCTTGGTCATGACGGCATAATTCAGTGATCAACAAACTACCACCAGGCTTAATCAACCGCGCCAACTGGCTCAAGGCTTCTGCTGGGGCAGCAAAATGGTGCAGCACCATATTCACTACAACACAGTCTGCAACGGGCAGTGCATCATACAAAGCATCAGCCAACTTTAATTCAACATTGGCCAACCCCTGCTTAGCGCAAGTGTGTCGCGCTAACTCTAGCATTTGCGGACTATTATCAATCGCAACTACCTGTTGAAAACGACTGGCCAACTCCACTAAAAAAACCCCATCTCCTGGTCCCACCTCAATAGCAGTTGCTTCAGGAGCAAAGGTTAAAGAATCTAGAAGTGCTAACAAGCTATCGCGAAACTGCGGTAAACCTGCAATTAAATCTTGACGACTTTGAAAATCGCCAGCCATACGCTCAAAAAACTCCTGACTCGCTTGAGCACGCTGTGCATGCACATGCTCAATACGCTGCGCTATCTCCTCCGATACAGGTAATTTATCTAAACTGCTCAAGAGTGCTTGATGTAGCAATTCATCACGCCCTTGACTGTGCGGCAAGCTACGGCGATAAAAAATAGCATTGCCTTCACGTCTTGAAGTGACTAATCCCGCTTGAGTAAGCACTTTTAAGTGATGACTGATACCTGATTGACCTGTGGCGAAAATATGTGCTAGCTCTAAAACACCAAAAGAGTCATTGCTTAAAGCACGCAAAATATTAAGACGCAAGGGCTCACCAGCCGCTTTACAAAAAGCGGCCAGTTCATCCGTAGCATTTTGAGTCGATAATTGCGCTATCGTATCCATAAGACGAACAGTTTAGACGCTGACGCTGCACACGGCAACACCTATATCAATAAAAATTGATATAGGCCTAATTCGCCCACCAAGCTGACACATACAGGCTTGCTAATAATCTATGCAGATCAACTACCTAGCTGCTTTAATTCATTGAACCGTTCATTAATCTGTAACTCAAAGAGACTATAAATAGCGCCGAACTTAAGTTTCCACACCATTCAAGGATCTGAGTCATGTCGACCGTTAATGAATTAGCCGAACAAATCAAACTCCTTTACCCCTTACAAGATAAACAGCAAGGAATCCGCTATCGCGTCGTCGACGAATTAGCAGGTACTACGGAACTGGAAGCCGTCACAGGTCAACCACGCTATGTACCAACTCACTCCCTACAGGACTCAAGCCGCTGGCAGTTCCAAGTCTAAAAGGGACTTGCCGTTTTCACCACCTTATGCGAGCCTTAAAATCTTGCTTTTCAGGTATAGTTAGCTATTCATCAGGTGCAAGGAAAACCTATGGGCGCTCTCTCTCTTAGTCACTCATTACGCCGTCTTTGGGCTTTAGAACGATTTGGTTCAGGCTTACGTTTTTTTATCGCACTCGCAGGTTGCATGGCTTGGTGCTGGTATCACCAGCAAATGGAATTACTTACACCGTTATTTCTAGGTGTAATAGCCAGTGCTTTAGCTGAGTCTGATGACAGTTGGCAAGGGCGTTTATTCTCTGCCTGCATCACACTGATTTTTTTCTTTTTGACCGCTCTTTCTGTCGAATTGCTTTACCCTTACCCGTGGCTATTTGTTGTCGCTCTGTCGGGCAGTACCTTCTGGCTCATCATGCTAGGTGCTCTAGGAGAGCGCTATGCCACTATGGCATTTGCCACATTGATTCTTGCGATTTACACCATGATCGGCCTAGAACAAAGCAGCGAGGTTTTGGTGTCAATCTGGCAGCAACCCATCCTCTTGGTAACAGGCGCTGCTGTATACGGTGTGCTCTCTGTCATTTGGTACGGCTCTTTTTCGCAACAACCCTTACAGCACAGCCTCGCGCGCTTATTTCGCGAACAATGTGCTTACTTAAAAGCTAAGTCTGCACTCTTTGAACCTTTGCGTAATATGGATATTGAAGGCCACCGTTTAGCTATTGCGAAGCAAAATAGCCGTGTTGTGGCAGCTCTTAATGATACTAAAAGCATTATTCTGCACCGTGTTGGCGGGCGTAATAACAGTAAAGTCAACCGCTACTTAAAACTGTATTTTCTAGCTCAAGATATTCATGAGCGTGCTAGCTCTTCACACTACCCTTACCAAAAACTGTCTGAAGCATTTTTCCACAGTGATGTTCTCTTTCGCTGCTTACGCTTATTACGCCAACAAGGGGATGGCTGTAAAGCACTCGCCAAGGCCATTGAAATGCGCCAACCCTTTGACTATGGAGGCGGTCACACTGCAGCATTAGAAGACTTGCAGGGTGCTATTGCCTACCTCAAGCAGCAAAATAATCCAGAATGGCGTGACCTATTACGTTCACTGCGCGCATTGGCCAATAATCTCAGCACCTTAGATCACTTACTGCGTGATGCAGCAAACCCTGATGTAGTAGCATTAACTAAAGATGATGCGATTCTCGATCGCGATCCCCATACATTCAAAGAAGCTTTCGAGCGTGTACTACAGCATCTCAGCATTCACTCACTGCTTTTCCGCCACGCACTACGTTTGAGCATTGCCGTGGCCGCTTGTTATGGCATCATGCTGGCGTTACATCCTAATCAAGGCTATTGGATTTTATTGACCGCAGTATTTGTCTGCCGCCCTAATTACGGAGCAACACGCGCTAGACTAATCGAACGTATTATCGGCACTTTAATTGGGCTAGGTGCTAGTTGGGTACTCTTCGAACTTTTTCCACAGCTCTGGATACAAGCCCTCATTGCTGTTGCAGCAGGCGTTGCTTACTTCACCACACGTACCAGTCACTACAAATACTCAACCGCTTTTATCACTTTGATGGTGCTGTTCTGTTTTAACCAAATTGGTGATGGCTATAATCTATTTATACCTCGCCTTACTGACACCTTAATTGGTAGTGCAGTGGCCGGTCTTGCTGTATTTCTCATTTTACCCGACTGGCAAGCACGCCGATTAAACGTCGTGCTGGCACAAACACTACGCAATAATGGCCGCTATCTACAGCAAATCATGCAGGAATATACACAAGGTAAAACAGATGATATGGCCTACCGCGTAGCCCGTCGCGATGCCCATAACGCAGATGCTACGCTCTCCAGTACCCTAACCAATATGCTGAAAGAACCTGGTCACTTCCGTCGCCAAACAGATATTGGCTTTCGTTTTTTACTCCTCTCACATACGCTACTTAGCTACATTTCAGCATTGGGTGCTCACCGTGAAAAACTCGCTCACGCCCCCACCTACCCCTTATTGAATCAAGATGCACAACTACTGGCAGCGAGTCTAGAGGAAATTGCACAACAACTGATTAAACGAGAACCTATTGAGGTCCACAGTGAAACTGAGCAACAACTCACTTACCGTTTACGTGATTTACCTGAGGAGGAAGATGACACCTTACGCCTCTTACAAACACAGCTCTTATTAATCAGTCAGCAACTGGGCTCAATTCGTACCCTAGCTGCACATGTACTGAATAAAACCTAAATAGGTTTAGGAGTGAGACGCCAAAAATCACGCCCCTCTGCTTGCCCGCGACGTAATGGATTTTTTGTACAATATAGCGCAAATTCAGCATCGACAAAGCGGTAAGGTAAGTGCTCATCACGGCCCAGTGGAATACCTAAACGCGTACTTTGAATAATCTCTTTAGGGCGTAAACCACAGTCCTCCACATACAAGTGCTGAGCCGAAAAGCGTTGATTATCCCAATCAGGCACTTTGAGCCCTAGGCTCTTACACAACAAAGTTTGCCCACAGCACAGCTTATACACCGGTCGCGGCTGTCCTTGACGGTCAGGGTTATTGGCTTGCAAAACCGATAAGGTTGACGGAGGTGATAGCTCATCAAAGTATGGATAGCCAGACTTAATTAATACGGCATTACCAGGCCCATGAGCACTAAAGTTTAACGAGTCCCCACCTCGCGCATAATACATATAGATGGTGCCACCATCTTTAAATAAAGCTTGGCGCTTCTCGGTATACCCCAAAGAAGCATGACTGCCCTTATCCGTTAATAAATAAGCCTCTGTCTCAATGATTCGCGCACTGAGCCATACCCCCTGGTAACAATAGCGAATCACTTTACCTAATAGGTCTGGCGCCAACTCAAGCGCTGGGCGATCAAAAAAATCATCTGCAAGCATCGTAATCTACCCAACACCCTCACTGACTCGTTGACTCGTTGCTCAAGTAAACATCTCGCCGTCCAAACGAAAGACACGATAATGGAGCGGCGAGACCCAATTGCTTGATATACAGCCTTACAAACAATCTTCTAGCACCCGTCGACTCACCGCCAAATCAATGTCCTTATGTTCACCTAAATCAAGTATACCGTGAGCTTCTAACTGCCTTAGCACAGCCTCCACTGCACTCTGATCAAGCTCATAATCCGATAAGCGTGTTTTCACACCCAATCCTTCAAAAAAATCGCGAGTCTGTGCAATCACTGCATCGATACGCTGCTCATCATCACCTTCGCGTATCCCCCAGACCCTCTCCGCATATTGCAATAATTTTTCACGTTTAGCAGCGCGACGCTCATGCATCATTGCCGGCAAAACTATGGCTAGCGTTTGTGCATGATCCAACCCGTACAGTGCTGTCAATTCATGACCAATCAAGTGAGTAGACCAGTCTTGCGGCACACCTGCACCAATCAAACCATTGAGCGCTAGAGTGGCGACCCACATTAAATTAGCACGCACGTCATAATCATCTGGCTGACTGAGTGCCAACGGGCCCTGCTCAACTAAAGTCTGCAGTAAGCCTTCTGCAAAACGATCTTGCACAGGCGCGTTCACCGGATACGTTAAATATTGCTCAATTACATGCACAAAAGCATCCACGATACCATTGGCCACTTGACGCTCGGGCAAAGTAAAACTTTTACTTGGATCGAGCATAGAAAACTTTGGAAAAACAAAATTACTGTGAAATGGCAACTTCGACTGCAAGGTACTGCGAGTAATTACACTGCCATTGTTCATTTCTGAACCCGTTGCGGCTAATGTCAAGACAGTACCTATTGGCAAAGCCGCTTGAATATCACGCCCACCGGTCAACAAGATATTCCAAGGCTCGTCAGGATAAGGCACTGCAGCCGCAACAAATTTAGTTCCATCAATCACAGACCCACCACCGACAGCGAGTAAAAAATCAATTTGTTCTGCACGCGCAATGTGAACGGCTTGCATCAAAGTTTCGTAAGTTGGATTAGCCTCAATACCTCCAAACAAATACACACTGCGTGTACCTAAAGCACGCTGCACTTCCCCTAGCGTCCCTGTACGCTGCGCACTTTGCCCGCCATACAGCACCATGACTTTAGCTTCAGCAGGTACAAACTGTTCCAGTTGGGCAATACAACCTTGACCAAAACTGATATGAGTCGGGTTATAAAAATCAAAATTAAACATTTAAAATTTCCTATTATTTCGCAACAGCAAAAGCATGTATGACCATCAGATCAATCAACAAACGACCCACCACCTAAAAAACAATGTACCTAATTCACCGCATCACTACTATGGAAAAAATCCCGCTTGACCAACACTCCTGAAGGTATATGTTTAGTACGTCACAGGTAACAACAGTTATACTTATTGAACTTCATTTATTCACGCAAAGGACTTTCTATGCAAACTTTACGTAATAGCTTATTTTTACTGCTGACCGCAGCTTTTTTAATCGCATGCTCCCCCAACAGTACGCCCGAAAAAGCTGCACAAAACTATATTGATACAATACTTGCCAATGACATTGACGGCTTGATGGATACCTTATATTTTCCTGATGGGGCTGATGCCGAAGAACGCTCACTGGTACGCGGCAAACTGACTATATTGCTTGCAGAAACCAGTACCCGCACCATTAGCATGGGTGGTGTGAAAGATGTCAGCTACTCCAAAACTGAATACAATGAAGATAAAACCCGCGCTAACATCGGCGTCACCATTCATTACAAACGGGAAGACGCTCCTGTTAAAACAGAAAATATTGCTCTAAGAAAAACCGATAAAGGTTGGAAAGTCTCACTCTAAAGCCTTTACAGTACTCTAAAAGCACGGACGCTTTAGTACATTACGGATAAATCCCTGCCCTATGGGACACTCTTTTAAACTAAAATTTAAACAACCGCTGTACCTTATCTTAACTCTCGCAATACTTAGCTTGAGTTTTGCACTCTACATTGCCCAAGCATTGGCTGCACGCAATATAGCCACTCCAGCTCTCACCGAACTGCCACAACTTGCAGTCGGAGATTGGATCTTTCGCGCCGGCACATCAAGTGAGAGCCAGCTGATTCAATCCTTAAGTAGTGGTGAATTTTCCCATATAGGCATGATTGTGAACCTGCACCCTGAGCCTTTGATTGTACATGCCACCACTGATGATGATCCACAGCGTGCTAATCAAGTTCTAACCTCAACCCTCAGTGAGTTTATTGACCCCAAACGCGCTCGTCGTTTTGCTATTGCACGCCCTAAGTTTCTATCCACCACAGATGCGCAAAAAGCCGCCCAGCATGCACTACGGAAACTTGGGCAGCCTTTTGTACTCACCCAACGTAAACATCAACCCTTATATTGCACCACCCTCATTGCTGATGCACTGCAACACAGCAACACGTCCTTTCAACCAGTATGGCAACACATTAATGCTCCATTATTTAGCGGCGAATACCTGTTCCCTAGCGCCTTTGCTGCCCACCCCGACATCGATTGGATTTATCACTCGCACAATACCCTAAAATAAATATACAACGAGCTATGCTGTAATACTTGAGTAGCAAAAGAAGATCGAGCACGGTGCTCTATAAACAATCAAAATCTTTAACGCATTTGAAAGTATTCTTTGTGGAAATGGTCAGCCGGACAGCCCAACTTTTGCATACCTTTTTGAATAGCATCTACAAAACCAGACTTGCGTATTCTGCGACTGACCTTTTGACATCCTCCCCGCTCTAAAGGACGGGGATTCCCACTGCTAGATGGCCATGCTCGACCGCAAGAATGTTTTGCGCCGCGTTTATATCACGGTCGTGGGCGGCACCACACTCACTGCACGTCCATTCTCTTATTCCACCTTTCGGCCTGCTATCAGGCAATGCGCCACAACTGCTATAGGTTTGGGTGGTATATGCCCCGTTGACATCCTTAAAAATAATGCCTGCATAGGCAATACATTTTATCCAAACCATGTAAACGCTTTTCCAACCATATAAGCCATACCGCTAGCAGCATGATCCATGCCAAGCCATTTTGAATTTCTTGACTACACTACATAAGCCCCATCAACAGCAAGGATGCTAATTATGCTTATCTATATATTGATTGTTTTATGCTTAGCTAGTGGTTTCGCTACACCTGTTTTAGCCGCCATTGATTGCCCAGTTTGGAACTCCCAACAAGCCCAACAAGAAATTAACACCCTGCAACAACAACTGGCTCAATGGGATAGCAGTTACCACAATGACGGTATTCCACTCATCCCTGATGAAGTTTATGATCAAGCACGACAGCAATTACGTGTCTGGCAACACTGTTTCAGCACAGAAAAAACGGAAGAGCCGGCTAATGTTGCTTTACAATCCGCACGCGGTGAATGGATGCACCCTTTTAGTCAAATGGGTTTACGCAAACTCAACGAAAAAGAGCTACAACATTGGATGCAGCAGCGAACAAATTTATGGGTTCAACCCAAAGTGGATGGCGTGGCCGTCACTTTAATTTATCAAAATGGACAACTGAGCCAAATGCTCAGCCGCGGTGATGGCTTAAAAGGGCATAGTTGGTTGCAACACGCTCAAGTCATCTCTGCAATTCCTAAACAACTTCCTGCTCAGCAAAACCGTATCACTTTGCAAGGTGAACTCTTTTTAAAACAGCCCAATACCGTTCAAGCCCAACAACATAATAATTCAGCACGTACTCAAGTAGCCGGTCTGTTAAATCGACAAACCCTTAGCACCGTAGAGGGACATAAAATTGGTATCTTTATTTGGGAATGGCCAGACGGTCCAGACAGCATGCTCGACCGCTTACAACAGCTACAAGACTTTGGTTTTATCCATAGTATTAACTATAGTCAGCCTGTCCAAAACCTCCCGCAGGTTAAACATTGGCGCAACCATTGGTACAGCTCAGCCCTTCCCTTTGCCAGTGATGGTGTCGTTATTAAACAAAGCCAACGCCACATTCCACATCCACGCAGCTCTTATCCTCCTTTGTGGGCAGTGGCTTATAAATATCCTATTCAACAAGCACTTAGTACTGTCACGGATATAACTTTTAATATTGGCCGCAGCGGCCGTATCACCCCCATTGCTCACCTTACAGCCACGCCCTTACATGGAAAAACTATCCGCAAGGTCAGCTTAGGCTCTTTAAAGCGACTGGAAAAATTGAATCTTCAGCTTGGTGATCATGTTGCTATTGCTCTATCTGGTCATTCAATTCCACAGCTCAAAAAAGTTATATGGCGCAGTCCTCAGCGACAACAAGTCAACTTACCAAACGCTAAGCAGTATCATGCTCTCAGTTGTTGGCAAGATACCCCCGAATGTCGACAACAGTTTCTTGCACGTCTGACGTGGTTAGGCCATAAAAAAGCCCTCAACATGTCGGGCATAGGAAGACAAACTTGGCAAACTTTATTAGATGCCGGAAAAATACCTCATCTCACAGCTTGGCTCGAACTAGATCATGAGGACTTAGTTACATTGCCTCTTTTTGCACACAAACGCAGTCAGCATCTACTTAATGTCTTTACTCAAGCTAAACAGCAACCTTTTAGCTCTTGGTTAACCGCTCTAAGTGCACCCTCATTCATTCGTCCTAAACCAGAAGACACCTGGCAACAACTTACTGCGCTCGATGAAAATGATTGGCAAATACAACGCCACTTAAGCACAAATAATGCACAACGCGCTGTTGCTTTTTTCCAACACCCTGCAGTGCAGACAATCGCCCTCAATCTACGCAAGCAGGGTATTACTGGTTTTTAAGCTAAAATTACCCCCTCCCAAAGGCGTATTGCGAGCCCACCCCCCAGTACGGAGAATACTTGCGCTTTATTACGACTATATTCTAAGTCAGTATAAAAGCGCGCCTGTGCGCCCCTCATAAAAATAAAAATAGCGGCCAAGACAGTTCATTCATAGTGTTACTAGAAAGTAATACGCTGTGCCCGTTTTTTTGAGGCAAAACCATATAAGAGCAGTAAAATGGCAAATAACGACCCAAATAGTTACCGTGCCCTACACCGCCCACGCAGCGAATTTGCTTCACGACAAGAATACTTAGAGCACGAACTCAGTATCATGTCGCCACGCCGGTGGCGGATCAACTTACCTTTGCGCGATTATCGTTTCGAAGCCGAAGATTGGGTGCCAGCCATGGCCGCTACCATCGGTAAAATTGTCATGGTTGCAGCTATTGTTGCCGCCTTTGCTGCCCCACTAGGGCTCCCTGATGCCTTTGTAATTGAAAATGCTCGCTATGAAATGCTCATTGCTGCCATTTTATTTGTGGTGCTATTTTCCGGTATCTTGATCCCTACAGCCAACTTAGCAGGAACCCACGGCCCACTCATCCCGCTAGTCCCCATCATCGTTGCTTCCGGCGGCCACCCTATGGCTCTAGGGATCATGATTGGCGTATTGGGATTTACCTTAGGCGTCTTTCGAGGCGGTAGCTTACTGGCACGCCTCACCAGTGACGGTGTGTGTGGCGGCCTACTATTATTCTTAGGTTTCGTCGGTATAACCTCACAAATCAAAAATTTATACACTTGGGCCGATGGTTTTGATATGGGCTATCTAGCCTTCACAGTCATTCTGGCCACCATCATTATGTATGCTTACCTCGAACACTTAGGCAAGCGATGGCTCGCTATCCCACTTGGTTCAGTATTGGCTGCAGTAATTGCTTTTACTTTAGGTGCACCCTTTGAATTCACCACAGAGCCAGGCCTGCCAAACCTCAATCCTGCGTATTGGTGGGGCGAAGATACCGGTTGGAAACTGGGATTACCTGAACTCCATCACTTTATTGCTGTTGCGCCTTTTGCTGTTTTAGCAGTGGCTATGTGGTCCCCTGACTTTCTCGGACATCGAGCCTTTCAACATTTAAATTATCCTAAAAATGCCAAAAATGTTGTGATGAACATTGATGACACCATGTGTGTCGCATCCGCTCGTCAGGTAGTGGGTACAGTGCTAGGTGGGGCGAATATTGCATCTTCGTGGGGTACTTATATTGTGCCAGCGGCCATTGCCAAACGCCCCATTCCCGCCGGTGCTATTTTAACCGGTTTACTTTGTATCATAGCGGCCGTTTGGGGTTACCCTATGGACTTGGCTATCTGGCCACCTGTCTTAAGTGTGGCACTGATAGTTGGAGTGTACTTACCTTTACTGGAAGCCGGTATGCAGATGACTCGTGAAGGTAAAACAGCGCAATCTGCTGCAATTGTGATTTTCTCATCCAGCTTAGTAAACCCAGTTTTCGGTTGGTCACTCACGGTCTTACTGGACAATATTGGCATCATTGGCGACAAGGAACGTGGTCGAAAAATGAGCAATATAGATCGTTGGATTATTCCTACTTTTGTGTTCATTGTGTTATGCACAATTATGGCTGGTGTCGGGATGTTCCCTGGTATTCCTGCCATTTTTGAATCCTTTAACGCACTGCATTAACACAATACAAACCGACTGAGCCTCTGTTTTAGTACAACAAGCTCAGTCGCTTTACTTAACACGAATTAATACGCACGAAACTCTTGATGACATGACTCACAGGCATCTTCCACAGCCTGTACACGCACCCTTAAGATGCTTTGATTGAGTGGTGCCTCTGTAGTGCTAGCAATTAAATGTTCTGTTGTACTCTCTAAGGCACGAGCCAACTCTTGAAAGCGCTCTTGACGCTGCCAAACATCATCACGCGCAGAAGTACGCTCGTCTTCTTTAACTGTTGGGAAATGCTGCCAAGGCTGTTTAGATAGCTCATCTAAACGAGCAGCTTTCTCAATAAACATAGCTTCATCATAAGGAATACGGCCACGCAACATTCCACCTAAATCCTCACTGACATTGAGCATTTCTTTAAAGATGACCTGACGCTTGCCTAGCGGTGAGTCTGGATCAACCCCACCACATGCCACCAAACTCAACATCATAACGACTAACGCACTCCGTTTTAGCACACACCCACCCATTTAAATTAATAGACATTTACTTTTAATCGCACGACCACTGGCCTGCAACCCACGACTTAAAGCTCAAAACAAGCGCTGCCACTTAAGCCAATACGCGCTCAACCACTAGTTTGACATCCTCCCCACCCTAAAGGACCGGAATTCCTACTGCTAGACGACCATGCCCGGCCGCGAGAATGTTACGTGCCGCGTTGATATCGCGATCGTGGGTGACACCACACCCACTGCACGTCCATTCTCTTATTCCAAATCCTGCGATACCTTTCGGCCTCGACTCGGGCAAACTGCCGCAACTCGAACAGGTTTGGGTGGTGTATGCCTCGTCAACTTCCTTAAAAACAATGCCTGCGTGAGCGCATTTATAGTCTAGCATTGTTTTTAATTGACCCCAGCCAGCGTCTAGCACTGACTTGGCCATCGTGGTTTTAACGAGTTTTAAACTACTGACGTTGCCCACATAGATTTCACCACAGCGATTGACCAGCTTACGGCTAAACTTGTGCAATGCGTCTTTTCTACGGTTAGCGATTTTCGCATGAATGGTTTTGACTTGGGTTTTATTTCTAGCCCGTTGTGCTATGGCTAATTTTTCCTCAAGACCGCGATAGAAGCGGCCCGCTTCTAACTTTGTACCATCCGAGCAGGTGACAGTGTCGGTCAAACCCAGGTCAATACCGATACGGTCTTGGCCTTTGCTTGGTTCGACCTCCATACCAACCACAACATTGAAGTAGTGGCCATTATGATAGACTTGCCCATTTTTCCATTGAGCTGCACCTGTATTGACGGGTATCCAGCCCAGTGAGCGGCGTACACCGCCTGATTTGCGCCAGTTCAGCCGCACCTTCGTAAACTGCTTACGGCGTGTGACATACTCACCTGCAATGCACTGTAAGGTTTGGCTGTGCAGCCCAAGCTCTTTACCTGCGCCCTTTGTGTAGGGATGCATATCATACGCAGACAAAAACACACCACGCTCTTTAATCGAGCGTTGACTTAATTCATTGACAAAGTTCCAGACGAAATTGACGCTGCGAGCCATGCGATTTAGCAGTGGCGTATGCCTGTCTCGTACTCGGACTTTTAATGTTTTGGTGTGCTTTATCATGCTGTATACAATACCAGTACCAACCTATACTGCAAAGACTTTAGCAGTCTGTTAAGGGGCTGCTTACGCAGCCCTCGCTATCCATCCCCGCACTAAAAGTACGAGGTCTTACGCGATTTTGATAAGGCAACAAAATAACGATCAATACACACCAATAAGCAACTATCATCTATCTTCACCAGACAAATTTTGCACAATATAACTTCCACCTTAATACAAATTACTCCATACAAAACACATTCTTCGCAACTTAACACTTGGGCAAACGTAAAAGCCTCGCTATAATCACCGCCGCATCACGATTTCGCTGTGATGACCAACAGATTCGAGGGGCGCTGCAGCAGGATTCTCCTGTCAGGCTCGAAACGGTTGCCTTCAAGTTGTCCTTACAACTGCATATTTGAAACGGCGCCCATTCGCTAATTACGAATGGAGAACTCTTTAATGAGCGCTGTAGCTGATTTTACTGATTATAAAGTTGCTGATATATCACTGGCCGACTGGGGTCGTCGTGAAATTATTATTGCTGAGTCAGAGATGCCTGCTCTGATGGGGCTACGCAGCAAATATGCTGCTGAACAGCCGCTCAAAGGTGCAAAAATTCTTGGCTGTATTCACATGACCATCCAAACTGCTGTGTTAATTGAGACATTGATTGCACTGGGTGCTGAAGTGCGCTGGTCCAGCTGCAATATTTTCTCCACCCAAGATCAAGCTGCCGCAGCTATTGCTGCTGCTGGTATTCCAGTATTCGCATGGAAAGGCGAAACTGAAGAGGAATACGAGTGGTGCATTGAGCAAACCATCCTAAAAGATGGCCAACCTTGGGATGCTAATATGGTGCTTGATGACGGTGGTGACTTAACCGCTATCCTGCACGAACGCTTCCCGCAAGTTTTAGAACATGTTCACGGCATCACCGAAGAAACAACCACAGGTGTACACCGCTTATTAGATATGCTGGAAAAAGGCACCTTAAAAGTGCCAGCAATCAACGTAAATGACTCAGTAACTAAAAGCAAAAACGACAATAAATACGGCTGCCGTCACAGTTTAAACGATGCAATCAAACGTGGTACTGATAACCTGCTATCAGGTAAGCAAGCACTGGTTATTGGTTATGGTGATGTAGGTAAAGGTTCAGCACAATCACTGAGCCAAGAAGGCATGATTGTAAAAGTCTCCGAAGTAGACCCGATCTGCGCCATGCAAGCTTGTATGGACGGCTACGAATTAGTATCACCCTATATTGACGGTCAAAACGATGGGACCGACACCTGTATCGATAAGGCATTACTGAGTAAAATTGATCTTATTGTCACTACTACGGGCAATGCGAATGTATGTGATGCTGGCATGCTCAAAGCACTGAAAAAACGTGCCGTTGTATGTAATATTGGTCACTTTGATAATGAAATCGACACAGCCTTCATGCGCAAAAACTGGGCATGGGAAGAAGTTAAACCGCAGGTACACAAAATTCATCGTACCGGCTCTGGTAGTTTTGACCCACACAATGACGACTACTTAATTCTATTAGCTGAAGGTCGTTTAGTGAACCTCGGTAATGCAACCGGCCACCCAAGCCGTATTATGGATGGTTCATTTGCTAACCAAGTATTGGCGCAAATGCATTTATTTGAGCGTAAATTTGCTCAGTTAAATGCTGAGAAACGAGCAGCAGCACTGACCGTTGAAGTCTTGCCGAAAAAACTCGACGAAGAAGTTGCTTTAGAAATGGTGAAAGGTTTTGGCGGTGTAATTACCTGCCTTACCAAAGAGCAAGCTGACTACATTGGCGTTGATGTCGAAGGCCCTTATAAGCCAGAAACTTATCGCTACTAAGTCCATCAGGGGTAGTGCCACTACCCCTGAAATTTACCCGGCTAGCACTTCACTTTAATCTTGAAGGATTTTTCTATGGGCGAACAATCTCGTATTAGTTTTGAGTTTTTTCCAACAAAAACCGACGCAGGCCATGAAAAGCTGATCACTACAGCCACAAAACTGGCCACTTATAACCCTGAGTTTTTCTCCTGTACCTACGGTGCTGGTGGCTCAACCCGTGATCGTACTTTAAATACCGTATTACAGTTAGATAGCGAGATTAAAATCCCTACTGCCCCACACCTCTCCTGTGTTGGTGACAGCAAAGACGACTTGCGCGAATTACTTCACACCTACCAGAAGTCAGGTATTAAGCGCATTGTTGCCCTACGCGGTGACTTGCCCTCAGGCATGGGTATGGCAAACGGTGAGCTACGCTACGCCAATGAGCTGGTTGAATTTATTCGTAACGAGACCGGTGACCACTTTTATATTGAGGTGGCAGCCTACCCTGAAATGCACCCACAAGCTCAGGATTTTGAAACAGACCTGCAAAATTTTGCTCGCAAAGTGCAAGCAGGCGCCGACAGTGCTATCACCCAATACTTTTTTAATGCTGATTGCTACTTCTATTTTGTCGAGCGAGTGCGTAAACTAGGTATCGATATCCCAATCGTGCCAGGGATTATGCCAATTACGAACTACAGCAAACTGGCACGTTTTTCTGATTCTTGTGGTGCTGAAATTCCCCGCTGGGTACGCAAACAACTTGAAGCGTACGGCGATGACATAGCCAGCATCCAAGCCTTTGGTGAAGAAGTGATTAGCCAAATGTGTGAACGCCTCTTAACAGGTGGTGCACCAGGTTTACACTTCTACACACTTAACCAAGCTGAACCAAGTTTAGCTGTTTGGGATAATCTAAAGCTTAACTGCTGAAACTTGGCCAGAGTGCCACTATAGCGATATACCTCCATCCAGCTTGGTGCCCAGCGTAGGACATCATTCGTGGATGGGGTACATAGCATGATCTATGTACCCGTATGGAGCATTTATAATTTTGCGCCCCAAAGTCGGCGGGCCGCCGACAACAGGAAGACTGCATGTCATTTTCTTCCCTTGGTCTATCTAAGACCTTGGTTAACGCCGTCGAAGCCGCCGGCTACACAACTCCTACACCCGTACAGTTACAGGCCATTCCTGCAGCAGTACAAGGTCGCGACCTCATGGTGGCGGCACAAACAGGCACCGGTAAAACGGGAGGGTTTGCTCTACCGATCCTTGAACGCTTATTCCCTAACGGGAAGCCAGATCGTGAGCACCGTCACCGCCCGCGTCAACCTCGTGCTTTAGTGTTAGCACCAACCCGTGAGCTTGCTGCACAAGTGCATGATAGTTTCAAACTGTATGCCAAAGATTTACCCTTTGTCAGCGCCTGTATTTTTGGCGGTGTAGGTATGAACCCGCAAATCACTGCTGTGGCTAAAGGCCTTGATGTCTTAGTTGCTTGTCCTGGCCGCTTATTGGATTTAGTAGGCCAAAATAAAGTCGATCTCAGCGGTGTAGAAATACTAGTGCTGGATGAAGCCGACCGTATGCTGGATATGGGTTTTATTCACGACGTGAAAAAAGTATTGGCTAAACTGCCAAGTCAGCGGCAAAACCTACTGTTCTCGGCGACTTTCTCTAAAGATATCACTGCCCTTGCCGGTCGTTTATTGCACAACCCGCAACGCATTGAAGTCACACCACCTAATACTACAGTGGAACGCATCGAGCAGCGTGTGTACCGTATTCAAGCGTCGCACAAACGCGCTCTGTTAGCCCACTTAATTACTATGGGTGCTTGGGAGCAGGTCTTAGTTTTCACCCGCACCAAGCACGGTGCTAACCGCTTGGCTGAATACTTATCAAAAAATGGCCTACCTGCAGCCGCTATTCACGGTAATAAAAGCCAAAACGCGCGCACTAAAGCCCTAGCTGAATTTAAAGCCGGTGATATCCGCATATTAGTTGCAACCGATATTGCAGCCCGCGGTCTAGATATTGATCAGCTGCCATACGTTGTAAACTATGAATTGCCTAACGTTGAAGAGGACTATGTACACCGTATTGGGCGTACTGGTCGTGCTGGCCGATCAGGTCTAGCAGTATCTCTGGTTGCACCTGACGAAGAGCGCCTACTCAAAGGCATTGAACGCATGACTCGTCAAAGCATTGCAGACGGTGACACCTTTGGTTTTGACCCCAGCAGCGTTATCATTGAAAAATCAGAGCCACGCGCGCCAAGACAACCTCGCGGTGGCAGTCGCAATAATGCACCACGTAACACTGAAAAAAAACTGGAAGGTAAAGACAAGCCTCGCAGCCGTCGCCCAGCAGCACGCGACAATGCACGCAGCGAAGGCGACAACAAACCTGCACCACGTACAGCACGTCCACCACGCACACGTAACAGACGTAATACACGTAACGAACGCCCAGTAGCACAGCCAATTATTGGCGCACCAGAATTGCCACCCAATCGTGATCCTGAAGTCTTTTTAGATGATGCGATTGATAACTTCGGCAACAGTGTGAACTATGTCAGTCCTTATCAAAACAAGGGCCGTGATCGCCGCTCTAACAATACTGCACCTACTGTTGGAACTAAACGCACCAACCGTCCTGCTCGTCAGGAACGTAACCCATCGGTAGCAGGGGACAAACGTCGCGCACCACGCAAGCCTCGTAACAATAACCCACGCCGCGAAGACACCCGTTTTTCCGGTCGGCATGAGGCTGCTATAACCCATGAGCGCGAAGCGCCACAACCCTTGATTATCCGTAAAGGTGAGCGCCTACCAAGCCTAGAGCAACTCGAGCAATTGGAGTCTCGTACACGCAATAAAGAGCGTCCAGCTTTACTAACATCACGTAACGATTAAATCTAAATTTATACACAAAAAATCAGCCCTCAATGTTTAAAATCAACACTTGGGGGCTTTTTTTTAAGCAAAATCTGTATATTATCCGTTCAAAAGCACTCAATACGGAGCGCTTTTGCAGCATATTTAATCTACTTAAGACAATATAGATCAAAAGCACTCAAGCCATTAAGGAATTCATATGGACACAGACAGCCCTACCAAAGCACCCAGTACAATCAGCCCGCCGGTGTTTTATACATCTGCAGCGCTCGTTGCTATTCTGGTTGGATTTGCAAGTATTTTTCCCGATGCTTCACAAGTGCTATTTACCCAAGTGCAAAGCTGGATTGTAGAAAATGTTAGCTGGTTCTATATTCTAACCCTTGCACTAATTCTATTAGCGACCGTATTTATGGCCGCAAGCCGCTATGGTGATATTAAGCTCGGCCCCGACCACAGTGAACCTGATTATAAAAATGCTTCATGGTTTGCCATGCTATTTTCTGCAGGTATGGGTATTGGTTTAATGTTCTTTGGCGTTGCAGAACCAGTGATGCATTATATTGCACCTCCTGTTGGTGATCCAAACACCATTGAAGCAGCGCAGGAAGCAATGAAACTGACCTTCTTCCACTGGGGCTTACATGCATGGGCGGTGTATGCTGTAGTCGCCTTGATTCTAGCATTCTTTGCCTATCGTCATGGCTTGCCATTAACCTTGCGCTCCGCTCTGTACCCCTTAATTGGTGATCGTATTTACGGGCCTATTGGCCATGCTGTCGATATCTTTGCCATCATAAGTACAGTGCTCGGCATCGCAACCTCGTTGGGCTATGGCGTTTTACAGATCAATAGTGGTTTTAATTACTTATTTGATTTGCCTATTAGCACCAATATTCAAGTTATTATCATTATTTGCGTTACAGCTTTAGCTACCTTATCGGTTGTTACCGGCTTGGATAAAGGTGTTAAGCGTTTATCAGAGCTCAACCTAGTGCTGGCAGTGATTTTACTGTCATTAGTGCTGATACTGGGTCCTACTGCATTACTGCTCAAAAGCTTTGTGGAGAACACTGGGGGTTACTTATCCGAAATTGTCAGTAAGACCTTCAACCTCTACGCCTACGACCCAACAGATTGGCTCGGTGGTTGGACTCTACTGTACTGGGGTTGGTGGATTTCATGGTCACCTTTTGTAGGTATGTTCATTGCCCGTGTATCACGTGGCCGTACTATTCGCGAATTTATCGTAGGTATTCTACTCGTACCCTCTGGCTTCACCTTCTTATGGATGACAGTCTTTGGTAACACCTCGATCTATATGATCATGAAGCAAAATATAACCAGTTTAGCTGAGACAGTCAGTGCTGATAGCTCTCTGGCACTCTTTGCTTTCTTAGAACACTTCCCCTTCTCTAGCATCCTCTCAATGGTTGCAGTCTGTATGGTGATTTTGTTCTTTGTAACTTCAGCTGACTCAGGCTCTTTAGTCATTGATATGCTCGCCTCAGGTGGTCAAACAGAAACGCCTGTTTGGCAGCGTATTTTCTGGGCATCATCAACAGGATTAGTTGCTATTGCACTGTTAATTGGTGGTGGTTTAGCAGCGCTACAAACAGCCACTATTGCCAGCGCCCTGCCTTTCTCTGTAATCTTGCTGATCTCCTTATGGGGCTTATTAAAAGCCCTCGATATGGACTCTACTAAACGAGTGCTCAGACAACAAAGCGCGACGCATTACTCACGCCAGCATCAAAAAACTGGTGGTTGGCAACGTCGTTTACGCAGTATGGTTATGTTTCCACGCCGAGCACACGTCAACCGCTTTATGGATGAGGTGGTGGTACCTGCTTTTGAAGAAGTTGCTGAAGAACTGCGTAAGCAAGGCTATACAGTTGAAGTTCAAGAGCGTGACGAAGATAAGCGTTGCAAACTTGAAGTCCAACATCATGTTGAAGCTAACTTTGTCTACGAAGTACGTGCACGCGCGTACATCCGTCCTGACCTCATGAACCAAGAAGACACCGAAAACGATGGCGAAGAACGTGAAGAACGCAAGTACTTCCGTGCTGAAGTCCACCTTATGGAAGGTGGGCAAGATTACGACATCATGGGGTGGTCACGGAATGAGGTGATTGACGATATTCTTGACCAATATGAACAGCATATGCACTTTTTGCATGTCGTTCGTTAACCTAAATGACCCCAACACAAGGCGCTCTTTAAGAGCGCCTTTTTTATTGCTTAGCAGTGAATTTTAAGCAACTCTACATCAAAAAACAGACTGTTAGTTTGTTCAGCCTGAGCTTATAACTTCAATGCTAGAATAGTTACTTTTGACAACTTTGGTTTATTCATGTCTAAGCTTAACCCTCGCCAACAAGAAGCAGTTAACTATATCAGCGGTCCATTGCTGGTACTGGCCGGTGCCGGCTCAGGCAAGACCAGTGTCATTACCCGAAAAATTGCCTACTTGATTCAACAATGTGGAATTTCTGCACGCCATATTGTTGCAGTCACCTTTACCAATAAAGCTGCGCGGGAAATGAAAGAACGGGTAACTGCCTTACTCCGCGGTGCAGAGGGTCATGGCCTAACAGTCTCTACCTTCCATAACTTAGGTCTCAATATCATCCGCCGTGAGCACAGCTTGCTCGGTTACAAGCCAGGCTTTTCTATCTTTGATGATTCCGATGTGAAAAGCCTACTCACTGACATTATGCAAAAAGAATACGCCGGTGACGATGGTGCAGATGAGATTAAGAACCTTATTAGTCAATGGAAAAACGATCTCATCCTGCCTGACGAAGCCTTAGCGCAAGCCCGTGGCACTAAAGAGCAAACTGCAGCCATTGTTTACAGTCATTATCAACGCACCCTCAAAGCCTACAATGCTGTGGATTTTGATGATCTGATTTTGCAGCCCGTTAAGCTCTTCCAAAACCATCCTGATGTCCTAGACAAATGGCGTAACCGTATTCGCTATATGCTAGTAGATGAATATCAGGACACCAATGCCAGTCAATATTTACTGGTTAAATTACTAGTAAAAGAACGTGCCCAATTCACTGTGGTAGGTGATGATGATCAATCAATTTACGCTTGGCGTGGTGCGCGCCCTGAAAACCTGATGCAATTAAAAGAGGACTTTCCCTCCCTCAAAGTCATTATGCTTGAGCAAAATTATCGTTCAACCGGCCGTATTCTAAAATGTGCTAATACCTTAATCTCGAACAATCCACATGAGTTTGTCAAAGAGCTCTGGAGTGACATGGGATTTGGTGACGAAATTCGTGTGATTCGCTGCCGCAACGAAGATGCTGAAGCTGAACGTATTGCTTTGGAAATCCTCACCGAACACTTGCGCAGCCAACGCCCTTACAGTGACTTTGCAATTTTATATCGCGGTAACTACCAAGCGAAAATTATGGAGCTTAAACTGCAAGTACATAAAATCCCTTATCGTTTGTCTGGCGGCACCAGTTTTTTTGGTCGCCAAGAAGTTAAGGACTTAATGTCCTACTTCCGCTTATTAGTCAACCCTGATGATGACAATGCCTTTTTACGTGTCATTAACGTGCCTCGCCGTGAAATCGGCTCAACCACCTTAGAAAAACTCAGCACCTATGCTACTGAACGACAAGTTTCTTTGTATGAAGCCTCTGCAGAAATTGGTCTAAGTGAACATCTAGGACCTCGTTATACCGAACGTTTATCTCGTTTTAAGCATTATATGGATAAATTGCGTCAGCGCTGCTTTAGTGATGATCCCATTCTTGCCCTAAAAGATATGATCATCGACATTGATTATGAAAACTGGATTCGACAAAACAGCTCCAGTGAAAAGGCCTGTGAATTTCGTATGGGTAATGTATGGTTTTTAATCGATGCACTAAAAAACACTTTGGAGCGGGATGAAGCAGGCGATATGACCATTGAAGAGGCCATCGCTAAACTCGTCTTACGCGACATGCTTGAACGTCAAGAAGAAGACGAAGACGGTGCCGAAGGGGTACAAATGATGACTCTGCACGCATCTAAAGGTCTCGAGTTCCCTAGCGTTTACATTATGGGAATGGAAGAAGAAATTCTACCGCACCGCTCCAGTATTGAAACAGATACGATTGAGGAAGAGCGCCGTCTTGCTTATGTTGGTATTACCCGTGCACGACGTAATTTAACCTTTACCTTTGCCAGCAAGCGTAAACAATATGGTGAAACTATCGAGTGCACACCTAGCCGTTTTCTCGATGAGCTTCCATCCGAAGATTTGCAGTGGGAAGGTCTTGAGGAGGCCCCAGTAGAAGTCAAGGCCGCACGAGGAAACAGCGCTCTGGCGGATATTCGAGCTATGCTCAAAAAATAATGATATTAAGCTCTGCAAAGAGCTATTAAATTAATATGATCGACAATAAGCACCCCTTGCTTAATAGACCACTGTAAGGAATCGCACTATTAACAGCGTATCTGCCAAAAAATCACTCAGCCTGCAGCTAGTTTTCCTACTCGCATCTTTAAGTGCCCTAGTAGCGGCAGCCATTGACATGTACTTACCCGCTTTTCCGACCATGGCAACCAGCTTAAATATTACGCCAGGGCAGGTACAACAAACCCTATCTGTATTTTTAATTGGTTTAGGTGTTGGGCAAGGCTTGTATGGTCCTTTTTTAGACCGCTTTGGTCGTAAACCACCCTTATTATTTGGTATTGCTCTATTTACTATCGGCTCATTTAGTGCAGCCCTTAGCACCAGCTTTGAAGGGTTACTGGTGGCTCGCTTTCTCCAAGCAGTCGGTGCAGCTGCAGGCTCTGTAGCCTCTCGCGCAGTGGTAACAGACACCTGTGACCCACAAAGCTCAGCACGGATTTATTCAATACTGATGCAAGTGATGATGATTGCACCCATTACTGCACCACTACTGGGTAGCTTAATTTTATCTTATGGCGAATGGCATTTAATCTTCTGGGTATTAACTGTATTTGGTCTGATGAGCATGTTTTTCACCCTACGCTTGCTACCTGAGACCTTAGCTATAGAACACCGTGTACCGCTATCAATACGCAATATTGTGCGTAATTATGCTCTTCAAATCAGCAATCCTAGCTTCTTTTTTTATACCTTAGCTACGAGCTGTACCTTAGGCTGTCTTTTTATCTATCTCAATAACTCCCCTTTTATTTTTATTGAAATGTTTCAACTCACACCTAATCAATTCAGTTATATATTTGCTGCCAACGCCTTGTTAATGATTGGTATGAGTCAAATCAATCTGCGCTTATTAAAATTTTACAGCGCCATGCGTATTCTAATCCTTGGCTTAGGCGGTTTTATGGGCATTGGCTTACTTCTTTTTGCTTTGGTCCAGTTTGACTGGGTCGCTCTCTGGAGCTATAGCGTTTTACTCGGCTTCGGCATCGCTATGTCAGGCCTGATTACAGGTAATTTAACCGCAGTCACCATGGCTCACACACAACAACATGCTGGTACGGCTTCGTCACTCATGGGGTTATTGCAGTTTCTATTAGCAGCGGTTATTGGCTTTCTTGCCAGCATAACTGCTCCACCATCCTTATATACAATGCCTGCAGCTTTACTCATATTAGGTAGCGCTGCACTTGGCCTATGCTGGCTTGCTCGCTACTTTTCATTACAGGGTACACCCGCCCCATAAACCAAACTCTATGCGGTGCTAGCGAGCTAATTCTGGTTTCTTGTACAGAGATGTAATTTGTCTCCTTACCTTGCTTAAATACTGCTAGGCTAAGGCTGCGGTCCAACAATAAGTGAGACGTTTATGACCTTTGAGATTATGCTCGTTTTACTGATAGCCATCACGGCTATGACGCTCTTTATCACCGAGAAGTTGCGCGTTGATGCCATAGCTATACTGGTGCTAGTGAGCCTAACTTTGGCCGGTTTAGTCAGTTCGAGCGAAGCGCTCAGTGGCTTTAGTAACTCAGCCACCATCACTGTTGCTTCCATGTTTATTCTGGCAGCAGGACTGCAAAACAGTGGTGCTTTAGCAGGCATTCAACGACTTCTAGGGGCGGCACGCTCACCTTGGCAGTTTTTACTAATACTGTTTGGTTTATTAGCCCTGATCGCCCCCTTTGTTAATAATACTGCGGTTGTGGCGATCTTTATTCCCATAGTGATTGCAGCCAGTTTAAAAGTCGGCTTAGCCCCATCAAAAACCTTAATTCCACTCTCTTATGTCTCGCAGATGATGGGCGTAGTCACACTCATCGGCTCCTCCACCAATCTTCTAGTAAATTCCATTGCCAAAGACCTAGGACACCCTGGCTTTAGTATGTTTGAGTTTTTACCTTTAGCCGCAATTTGTGCAACTGCTGGCTGCTTATATCTTCTGACCTTTGGCCGCTGGTTATTACCTGAAGTACGCAGCTCTGACTTAGATAATCTCTATGAATTTGGTCATTACATCAGCGAGCTAAAAGTCACCGCTGAATCCAAGTTACTGGGCATCAGTGTTGAAGAAGCTAAGCTGAGCAAAAACTATAACGTCTATGTATTGGAGCTATTGCGCGACGGTGAAAAGTACTGGTCACCACGCTCTGAAGAACTACAAGAAGGTGATATTTTACTGACGCGTGGGGTTTGGTCAGACTTAGAAGCCCTAAAAGATGAGCAAAAACTCGATTTTAATACGCAAACCGACTTTCACTTAAAAGGTAAAAAACAAGATAAATCTGTTCTAGCCGAAGTAATGATTGCTCCACAATCACGCGCGGTGGGTCGATTACTGTCAGTTTTTAACCGCAGCTGGCGCTATAACGCTTCAGTCATGGGCGTACAACGCCGAGGGCATGTCGTACGTAATCAGCTCAATACTTTACGCCTACGCATTGGTGATATTTTACTCTTAGTATTACCAGAAAAAGATCTCGCTGCCCTGCGCAAAGATAAAAGTATTATTGTTATCTCCCAGCGTGAGGCCAGTCAGAGCTATGGCTGGCGAGCCCCCTTTGCTGTTGCAACTATGGCCGCAGTCGTTGCTATATCGGCATTAGGCTGGCTCCCTATCGCTATTTCTGCACTCTGTGGTGCAGTTGCCATGACCCTCGCCGGCTGCATCCATGCTGATGATGTATATGAAAGCACAGACTGGTCAATTGTGATCTTAATTGCGGGTTTGTTACCACTAGGAATTGCTATGAGCAGCAGTGGTGCTGCAGAGTTTATCGTGGATAACAGCATAGGCTTAGTCAGTCATTTAGGTCCTCATGTGGTGTTAGGCGTACTCTATTTAATGGCTCTGCTCTTTGGTGAGATGATGAGCAACTCAGCAGCAGCAGTCTTATTAACGCCAATAGGCTTTTCTACAGCACAATTGATAGAAGCTGATCCAACCCCATTTTTAATCGCTATCACCTTTGCTGCTTCCACCAGCTTTATGACGCCAGTGGGTTATCAAACCAATATGATGGTATATAACGCTGGTGGTTATAAATTCAGTGACTTTATGAAGGTTGGCTTACCACTCAATAGTATTTTTTGGCTATTGGGAGTGATTTTTATTCCTATTTTCTGGCCGTTTTAAAGTGGAGTATAAGCAGCACACTAACCCCTGCTGAGCGCTGTCGCCTTAATTAATCCACCAGCTCAACTCCTAAACTCTCCAATAAGTACACTGCTTCATGTTTAGAAAACTTAGCGCCTTGCACTTGGTTCTCTAAAATATTAATAGAATATTGTGTAGCTTCAGTAAAGTCTGCGCCCTGTAAGTTTGTGCGCATAAAAAGGCTGTGAGTAAAGTCACTATAGGTCATCACTGCCTTGGAAAAATCGCCTTCACGAAAGTCCACATCCTGCACTTTGCACTCATCAAGCATCAAACCCTGTAAGGTCAACCCAAAAAAAGATGAATCATTTAAAATGCATTGACGAAAACTGACCTCAAAGTCTTTATGGTATTCAGACCACGCCACCTGAGTCCAATCTATACCTACCAATTTACATTCGAGAAAACTTAAACCAAATACTCGTGTATAGGGTAATTTAGCTAAACTCAATTGGCAGCGGTTAAAACTGCAATGGATAAAATTACAATGCTCAAAAATAGCGCCAGTAAAATTGCAATCAACAAAACTGCATGCTTCAAACTCAGATTTTTGGCACCTAATGTCTTGCATATTCAGGTTATTAAAGGTCTCTTCAAAGTACTGATGATGGCTGTCTAACTGACTCATAATGCTCCCTACTGAAATGTTCAGCATGCATTGAATTTAGAAGTGGAGTTTCCTAGGCCATGCACAGACTTGGTGGGGTGCGTTGCACCACAGCAAAGGTTATGCAAATTGACTCGGCTAACTCCCTCGCACCGAGGGTTTCTGTCATTGATAGCCAGTAGCGTAACTCTTCCTTAAGGATGTTGATACTGGCGTTATAATCACGATCTAGAATTTTCTTGCAGCTTGGGCACTGCCATTACCGCATGGCTAGGGTGAGCTCACCCTTACCAAGCACATGATCGCAGCCTGAGCAGGTTTTAAACGATGGAAACCATCGGTCTAGCTTGATGGGCTGTTTGCCATACCACTCTGCTTTGTAGGCCAGCATCGTGGCAAACTGTGCCTATGAACTGTCGCTGATCGCGTTAGCTAAGCGCCTGTTTTAACCATGCCATTGACGTTCAAATACTCAATAACAATAAAATCGTGGTTTTTGATGAGATTGAATGAGGTTTTATGCAGGAAGTCTTTGCAGCAGTTGGCTATTTACTTATGCAACTTAGCAACTTTTAAGCGTTATTTTTGATACAGATAGCTTGCGGTTGGTTTTGGGTAATAGTTGGACAATGGTTTCAACCAGTACACTGGCAAAGTAGTTACCGGACTGTTCTTGATACTGTGGCGCTTTTGATAAGGCCGTTGACCTTGCGGTCAATCCGAGCTTTAACATGCCTCACCTTGGGCAGCTTGATTGAGCAGCTGGTAACAGCAACTGTGCCTTTTTGGTTGTTGGTCGTGTAGCTGTCCTTAATGCCTTTCCTTTTGAACTTAGGGTAGCCAAAACCACCCTTGAAAAAACTTTGAAAGGCGCTTTGCAGGTCAAGCTGAACATTGACCAGTGCCAAACTATCCACTTCTTTAAGCCATTCAAATGCTTTTTTGTACCGAGCAGGCGTGTTTCTTAATGTGGTCTTAGTTTTTCATAATGCTCTATTTTATCGTGGAGCATTTTATTGCAAACAAAGCGAGCGCAACCAAACGACTTAGCAAGGTGCACCACCTGTGGGGGAATTCTGCTAGGTAATTGTTAAATGAAGCATATCGCTCTGCAACACAATATCCGTGCATCCTGCACTTGTAGTAGCTGAATAGCTCATGCACAGACCTTAACAGCAGCAACCAAGCAGATTCATGAAAAATGCACCTCCATAAAAAAGGCGACTGCTTAGAGTCGCCTTTGGTCACCCGTCGAAGCCGTTACGCTGCGATACTGCCTTTAATTTTTTTCATCGCATTCTTTTCTAGCTGACGAATACGCTCTGCAGATACACCATACTGTGCAGCCAAGTCATGTAAAGTAACTTTTTCATCAGATAACCAACGCTGCTGCAAAATATCTCGGCTACGCTCATCTAGTTGGCTCAGTGCTTCGTGCAAACTATGATTACTACTTTCAGCGCTGTCAGCCGCTTCCAGCTGTAATGCTGGGTCTTGACTATGATCTTCCAAATAATGCGCAGGTGACAGATAGCTTCCCTCATCATCATCGTTATCTGCAGGATCAAACGACATATCACTACCTGTTAGGCGGCTTTCCATTTCACGTACTTCACGGGTTTCTACGCCTAAAGAATCAGCAATAGCATCCGCTTCACTGTTGGTCAGCCACGCTAAGCGCTTTTTCTGACTACGCAAGTTGAAAAACAACTTACGCTGCGCTTTAGTCGTAGCGACTTTAACAATTCGCCAATTACGTAATACATACTCATGAATCTCTGCCTTAATCCAATGCACAGCAAAGGACACTAAACGCACACCCACTTCTGGGTTAAAGCGCTTAACAGCTTTCATTAAGCCAACGTTACCCTCTTGAATTAAATCACCTTGTGGTAAGCCATAACCTGAGTAACTGCGCGCAATGTGCACCACAAAACGCAGATGTGCCATTACCAATTGCCGAGCAGCATCAAGGTCTTGGTGATAATACAGGCGTTCGCCTAAATCACGTTCTTCTTCAGCAGTGAGCACTGGAATCGAACTCACTGAATGTACATATGCCTCAAGGTTTGCACCTGGGCTGAGCATATGTGCTGTTTGTAATGCGGTCGTGGTGGTCATTAAATATCCTCCAACGGGTGACAACATCTAAAATTATACTATTAAGTATATAGATAGCGATTCAGCAATAAAGTTCCCTGTTTATGCACTCATAAATTGCGCAAACCCTAATCACTGCACGCCTTACAACTATCGCGGCGATAACTCCCGCAAGTGCCGTGCCACAGCTAACCAAGCACCGATGTAACCTAACAATACTGCACCAAATAGCAAGGAAAAGCCATCTTCAATTGGAACACCCGATAAACTAAAATCACTGCCATACAACTGTGCTAACCGAACCACCGACTCATTCAGCCAATCCAAACCGAAAGCCAGCAATACCCAGGACAATACCCCCGCAACTAAACCGTAGAGCACACCCATATATAAAAAAGGTCTGCGCACATAGCCAGCTGTCCCACCTACTAAGTTAATCACCTCAATCTCAGTGCGGCGATTTTCAATATGCAACCGAATGGTATTACCCACGACGAGTAATAAAGCAGCAATCAATAACACGGCTAACGCAAAGATAAAGTGTTCTCCGACCTGTAAAATTGCAGCCAAGCGCTCAATCCACATCAAATCTAACTGTGCCTGTTCAACCTTAGGCAGTTTTTTGAGCTCATCGAGCAAAGCCACCAGTGCATCTTTATCAATCACTTCAGGCGTGACTAAGATACTCCCTGGCAGAGGATTATCAGGTAGCTCACGCAACGCTTCACCTAAACCTGACTGTACTTGGAACTCTGTAAGCGCTTGCTCTCGACTAATCCATTGCGCTTCAGCGACATGCTCATGGGCAGCAATTTCATCACGCAAAAGCTCACCGTAGGCATCGCCCGAATCTAATTCTAGAAACAATGAGATTTGTGCAGCACGCTGCCAAGAGCCACCCAATTGGCTCACATTATCTAATAACAATGCCAAGCCCATTGGCAAACTTAAGGCAACGGCCATCACTAAACAGGTAAAAAAACTACCAAAAGGCTGCCGAACTAAACGGCTTGTACTGTCTATTAAACTGGCACGATGATTTTTTAACCAAGCTCGAAACTGATTAGCAAAACCACGGGTATCTGATAAAGAAGCATTCACTTCATTTTTTGCAGTCGCACCTACACGCTGCCCTGGCTGATCCGGCGTCACTTTAGCAGAACACATTAAACAGCCTCTCCATCACCAATTAAACGGCCACGCTGCAAGGTCAACATGCGATGGCGCATGCGCGCAATTAAAGCCAAATCGTGACTTGCAATTAAGACCGTAGTACCTAAACGGTTAATATCTTCAAAGACTGACATGATTTCTGCAGCTAAACGCGGATCTAAGTTACCTGTGGGCTCATCCGCCAACAATAATGCAGGCTGATGGACAATAGCGCGAGCAATACCAACACGTTGTTGCTGCCCAGTAGATAAGTCTGCCGGTGCCTGTAAAGCTTTATCTTTTAAACTCACTCGCTCCAGTGCCAAACTAACCCGCTGATTAATCTCTTCTTGCGGCAAACCTAATATATGCAAGGGCAAAGCCACATTTTCAAATACACTGCGATCAAAAAGTAACTGGTGGTTCTGAAACACCACACCTATTTGGCGTCGTAAGAAAGGTATTTGTGAGTTAGTAATTTTTGATAAGTCTTGCCCCGCTAACAGTAACTTACCACTAGTTGGGCGCTCCATCGCCAGTAATAATCGTAGCATGGTGCTTTTACCCGCACCTGAATGACCGGTAACAAACAAAAACTCACCGCGACGGACACGAAAACTTAACTCGTGTAAGCCCACATGCCCGTTTGGATAACGTTTTTCGACCTGCTCAAAGCGAATCATGCAGAATCCTTCTCGGCAAACAACGCTTCTACAAATTCATCTGCAGCAAAGTCACGCAAATCATCGATACCCTCACCCACACCAATAAAGCGCACAGGAATCCCAAACTGTTTCGCTAAGGCAAAAATCACACCACCTTTTGCTGTACCATCCAGCTTAGTTAAAGCCAAGCCAGTCAAAGGAATAGTGTCATTAAAGTGGCGAGCTTGATTAATTGCATTTTGTCCGGTTCCTGCATCGAGCACCAACAGAACCTCATGGGGGGCATTTTCATCTAAGCGTCCCATCACACGCGCAACTTTGCGTAATTCTTCCATAAGGTTATCTTTGGTGTGCAGTCGCCCTGCAGTATCGGCAATCAATACATCCATACCCCGCGACTGTGCTGCTTGTACCGCATCAAAAATCACAGAGGCGGAGTCAGCACCAGTGTGCTGAGCAATCACCGGTACGTTATTGCGTTCACCCCAAACCTGCAGTTGCTCAACAGCTGCCGCGCGGAAGGTATCACCGGCAGCTAGCATAACTTTTTTCCCGTCTTTCTGTAGGCGCGAAGCCAATTTACCAATGGTAGTGGTTTTACCTGCACCGTTCACACCCACCACTAAAATCACATAAGGTTTAGTGTCAGAAGTGACTTTTAACGGTTGCTCAACAGGACGTAATAACTCAGCCATTTCTGCCTGCAACGCTTTATACAGCGCATCACTATCGGCCAGCTCCTTACGTGCTACACGACGGGTTAGATTATCCATAATAGCAGTCGTTGCTTCCATGCCCACATCAGCCGTAAGTAAGCGAGTCTCCAACTCCTCTAGTAGATCATCATCGATTTCCTTTTTGCCTAAGAACAGGCTAGCCATGCCCTCGCCGAGACTAGAGCTCGTTTTCGCTAAACCTTGTTTTAAACGGGCAAACCATCCGAGCTTACTGCCTTGTGGTTTGCTTTGACCAGCCAAGTTGGCCGCCAGCGGTGGATCTTGCTCTAGCACTTCGGGTTCTGCTTGTGTTTCTACCTCTGTTGCCACTGCAACTTCCGGCTCAGGCTCAACTGTTTTACGCCCCCCAAACAAACTAAAACGCGATGATTTTGTTGCCGCCGGCTGCTCAGACTCCTCATCTATGGGTGCACCCTCTGGCTCTGGCTCTGGCTCTGGCTCTGGCTCTGGCTCTGGCTCTGGCTCTGGCTCTGGCTCTGGCTCTGGCTCTGGCTCTGGCTCTGGCTTTTCAGGTTGAGCCTTAAGCTCAAGTGTTTCCACAACCTTATCTACTGACTCATCTGCTACAGTTTGTTCATGAGTCACTGCAGACGCAACGGGCTCTTCAATAGAGTCAAGCGGTGCCTGCTCGGCCACTGTTGCAGCAGGTGACTCCACTTTGGGTTGATTTTTTTTACGTCCAAACCATGAAAACAAGCCTTTTTTGGCTGGTTTTTCTTGTACAGCAGACTCCTGCTGCACTTCAGGTGATATGGACTCAGCGTTATCCGCTGTTTGTTTAGACTTTTTGTCGTCGCCGGAACCAAACATAGAAAAAAGCAATCTCAGCTATTCACCACACTAAGCACTATTTATGGGTCAAAATAGGCCACAATGGTTGTTAATAAAATGGTTGCGTATCCTAGCACCTCTAAGCACTCGGTAGCTAAACTACCCGTGCAGTTTAAAAGGTTTAAACATGAATACTTATTTACGTTACATCGTACTACTGTTTTCCAGTATTTTTCTTGCGCCTTTAATGGCACAAACTACCACCACCGAGTTCAGTCTAGACAACGGTCTTAAAGTAATAGTTCGCGAAGATCATCGCGCACCCGTTGTGGTTAGCCAGCTTTGGTATAAAGTCGGCTCCAGTTACGAAGTTCCTGGTAACACCGGTTTAGCTCATGCCCTTGAGCATATGATGTTTAAGGGTAGCAGCAAACTCGGTCCTGGCGAATCTTCCCGTATTTTACGCGAGCTCGGCGCTGAAGAAAACGCATTCACCAGTGACGATTATACCGCTTATTACCAGGTTATTGCCCGCGACCGCTTAGCTGTAGCGCTGGAAATGGAAGCCGACCGCCTTGCAGGCCTGACTTTACCAGAAGATGAGTTTATTCGAGAAATAGAGGTGATTAAAGAAGAACGCCGCATGCGCACCGATGATCGCCCTAGCGGCTTAGCTTATGAACGTTTTAAAGCCTTAGCTTACCCCGCTAGCGGGTACCATATTCCGACCATCGGTTGGATGCATGATCTTGAACGCATGACCATTGAAGACCTTCGTAACTGGCACCAACGCTGGTATGCACCCAACAACGCCACCTTAGTCATTGTGGGTGATGTCGAACCTACAGCAGTAAAAGCCCTTGTACAACGTTATTTCGCTCACATTCCTGCACGTCCCTTACCCTCAGTCAAACAGCCGCTCGAGTTGGATGAACCGGGGCAACGCAGTATCACTCTACACTTAAAAACCCAACTACCCAGTTTAATGATGGGTTTTAATGTACCCAGCCTTACTAGCAGCAATAATCCTAACGACGTACATGCTCTACGCTTAATCAGCGCGTTACTGGATGGCGGCAATAGTTCACGTATCCCAACCCAGCTTGAACGTGAACAAGAACTCGTGGTTGGCGCTTCAGCTTGGTATAACGCCTTTACTCGCGGAAGCAGCTTGTTTATTTTATCCGCCACCCCCAACGTACAAAAGGGCAAAACCATTGCCGAAGTTGAGCAAGGGCTGTGGCAACAAATCAAACAGCTGCAGAAAACACCACCTAGTGCAGCTGAGCTGGCCCGTGTTCGGGCACAAGTTGTCGCTTCTGAGGTCTACGCGCAAGACTCCATCACCAGTCAGGCCACGCAAATTGGCATGCTGGAAACCGTTGGTTTGTCATGGCGCATCCAAGAGCAGGACCTAGCGGCATTAGAAACAATAACGCCAGCAGATATCCAAGCCGCAGCGCAAAAATACTTTACAAACACCCGACTAACCACTGCTTATATTTATCCTGAGGAAGCACGCCCATGATATCTTTGCGTATTTTAACTGGTGGCGTCATCAGCGCAGCCTTACTGATCATTAGCGGCTGTAGCACACTCAATGTTCAACCCACACAACAATTGGATACTGCAGAGCAAAGCATCAGCAGCTTAGCCGCGCTCTCAAAGCAAAGCCCAGCCTCCCGTGAGTTGGATATTCAAACATGGCATACCAACTCCGGCACCAAAGTGTTGTTTATGAAAGCTCCTGAGCTCCCCATGTTTGACCTGCGTTTGACCTTTGCCGCAGGTAGCAGTAAGGACCAAAATATACTCGGATTAGCCAATCTGACCAATGCCATGCTCAATGAAGGTAGCGGCCAACTGGACGCCGATGCAATTGCCGCCCGTTTTGAAGACCTCGGGGCACAATTTTCTAGCGGCTCCTATCGTGATATGGCGGTAGTATCCTTACGCAGCCTAACAGACCCTCAACTCAGTGAGCCGGCACTTGAGCTGTTTAGTTCAATCACAGCGCAGCCGAGCTTTCCCACTGATTCTTTAGCACGGATTAAAAATCAACTCCTAGCTGGTTTTGAATACCAAAAGCAAGACCCAGGTAAACTCGCGTCACTGACATTATTTAAACAACTCTATGGCTCACATCCATACGCCAATCCAAGTGTTGGTACTGCCGAGACGGTCCCAATGATAAGTCGCAAGCAACTGCAAGATTTCCATCGGACTTATTACACTGCAGAAAATGCGCAAATTGCCTTAGTGGGTGATTTAACCTTAGCTCAAGCTCAAGCTATCAGTGAAAAAGTCACTGCACGCTTACCTCGCGGTACAACAGCAGCCAAAACTGTCAACCCGATTGCGCGCAGCGCCTCTCAAACACATATTGAATTTCCATCTACGCAAACCCAAATCTTTTTGGCACAGTTGGCCGTAAAACGTGGCGACCCCGACTATCCAGCACTGTTTTTAGGTAACCAGATCTTTGGGGGCGGTGGTTTTGGCACCCGTTTAATGGAAGAAGTACGAGAAAAACGCGGATTGACCTATGGCATTTACTCCAGCTTTAGTCCAATGCAAGCAGCTGGTCCTTTTATGATCAGTGTTAAAACCCGTGCACAATTAAGCCAAGCAACACTGGAATTTATCCAAGAACTACTGCGCGATTATATTGCCAACGGCCCTACCCAATCAGAGTTGGATCGTGCTAAAAGGGAAAGCCTCGGCAGTTTCCCGCTAAGCGCTGCAAGCAACGCCTCAATTGTTGGTCAAATGGCAGCTATTGGTTTCTATGATATGCCTCTCACCTGGCTCAATGACTTTATGCAAGACCTACAAAAACTTACAGTAACTGATGTACATGAAGCCTTTAAACGCCACCTCAACCCTGACCAGTTAATTATTGTGACAGCAGGACCTACAGTAAAACAGAACCCCTTACCGAATCCCGTTGATCGCACAGAAGTAACACAACCTATGGAGCGCCAGCACTGATGGCTAAAAAAAACACAGTAGCCACTCGCGGTAATCAAGTACGCATCATTGGTGGCCAGTGGCGCTCACGCAAACTAAATGTGCCCGATGCCCCTGGTCTACGCCCTACGCCCGACCGTGTCCGTGAAACCCTCTACAACTGGTTGGCTGCCTACATTCAAGGAGCTCGAGTGCTGGATGCCTTTACCGGTAGCGGTGCTTTGTTTCTTGAAGCAATGTCCCGTGGTGCTGCTACCGGCGTGGCACTTGACCTCAACCCTGAAGTAGTGAGCAATCTCCGCAACAACTTAACGTTATTGCAATGTGATACCGCTGAAGTTTTACGTGCTGATGCATTACAACATCTTAAACAGACCCCAATCAAAGGCTTTGATATTGTTTTACTCGACCCGCCTTTTCATCAGGACCTATTGCTCAAAGCATGCCAACTTTTAGAAGAGCATCATTGGCTGCAAGCAGAAGCATGGATTTACACTGAAAGTGAGCAAGCGCCTTCCAGCTTAGCCGTGCCTAGCAACTGGCGTTTGCATCGTGAAAAGCATAGCGGACAGGTGCATTATGCCCTTTGGCAAAAAGTCACCTGAGTTCTAGCTGCTGACTTCGCACAGCAAATCCAGTAACTTAACATTTTTTAATTGTGGCATTGGAGTAAGACGTGGAATCTTTCAAGGGCACACTAGCACTGGGCATTTTAAAATTGATTGCATTATTACCCTGGCGCGGTGTGCAAGGTCTAGGCAGCGCAATTGGCTGGTTAATGTGGAAAATACCGAGCCGCTCGCGCGAAGTGGCGCGAACTAACCTCAGTCACTGTTTTCCTGAACTCAATACGCAAGAGCTTGACCAACTCACAGGCCGTAGCCTTAAAGGAATCGCTAAATCTTTTACTGAAAGTGCCTGCGCATGGATCTGGCCTCCAGAAAAAACCCTCCAATATGTACGCGAAGTTGAAGGTTTAGAGGTCCTTGAAGAAGCATTAGCGAGTGGTAAAGGTGTAGTCGGTATTACCAGTCATTTAGGTAACTGGGAAGTGCTTAATCACTTCTATTGTGCTCAGTGTAAACCTATTATCTTTTACCGCCCACCCAAGCTCAAAGCCTTAGATGATCTGTTGAAAACCCAGCGTGTGCAGCAAGGCAACCGTGTTGCTCCTTCTACCCGCGAAGGTATTATCAGCGTGATTAAAGAAGTACGTAACGGTGGCTCTGTAGGTATCCCTGCAGACCCCGAACCCAGTCGCAGTGCTGGCGTTTTCGTGCCTTTTTTAGGTACTACAGCTCTCACCAGTAAATTTGTATCGGGTATGCTCGCTGGCAAGCAAGACAAAGTTGCGGCAGTATTTTTACATGCCATTCGCTTAAAAGATGGCAGTGGTTTTAAAGTAATTATCGAAGCCGGTCCAGACGCAATGTACAGTACAGATACTTATACTGGAGTTAAAGCTATGAGTGATGTGCTAGCCAGTTATGTGCAACGCTGGCCGGATCAATATATGTGGACCATGAAGCGCTTTAAACAACGCCCTGAAGGTGAGGAACGCTGGTATTGAAATTGATTCTAGTGGCTGCTCCGCTACAATGAGCAGCCATCATTTCAACGTTACACTCGTTCATCGACACTTCTTCTCTTGAGGACGCACTAGCATGCCACCTCAACAGCAATCCGCTTAATTTTTAAGTTAAACTGCGACGGAAACGCAACAGCGCAACAGTAAAAAAAGCTCCACCAATAACAGCTAACGCCAGCATCTCTGGCCATACCAAGGCCATACCCGCATCTCTAAATAAAATGGCTGTGGATAAGCTGACAAAATGCGTAGTTGGTGACAACTGCATCACCCACTGTAGCCAAACCGGCATACTATCTAATGGCGTAGTGCCACCAGATAACAACAACATTGGCATCACCACAGGAATAGCCAACAAACCAAATTGTGGAATCGATCTTGCCAAGGTGGTCAAGAATACAGCCAAAGACGTACTGGCAAACAAATACAGTCCTGTTACCCACAAATACAGCGGCATCGAGCCAGCAAGAGGTACTCCTAATGCTTTCTTCACTATGAGCTCAAGTGACAACCAAGTGCAAAGCACCACAACCAAGATACTGGTCCATACTTTAGCTAACATGATCTCGGATGCAGTCAATGGCAATACTAATAAGTGCTCCAAAGTACCATGTTCACGCTCACGCAAAAGGGCTGTACCTGTCAGCAAAATTGCCAAAATGGTAACGTTATTAATGATCTGAATAATGGCTAAAAACCAGCCACTTTGCATGTTGCTATTAAATAAAGAACGAGTGGTCAATTTTATAGGCGGCTCAACACTGACACCACTCATTTGCTGTAATTCACGCTGAAAAATTCGCCCCATATAGCCCGCTCCCATAAAAGCTTGGCTCATGGCGGTAGCATCCACGTTCATTTGCAATTCTGGCTGTTTACCGGCAAGCAAATCTGCCTGAAAACCAACCGGAACATTGATCACAAAGGTATAGCGACCACTATCCAGCACTTCATCAATTTGCTCATAAGGCAACATCACCGGTGTTTGAAACTCAGGAGGACGCAACACCTCAGCTAGCTGACGAGATAAACGACTATCATCTTCATCCACAATAGCCACACTGGCATTGTGCACACCTACTGTAGAGCCTGATGCTGGCATATATATAGCCGCACTGAAGGCATACAACATAAAAAGCAGTAGCACTGAGTCATAGCGCAAGCTAATCAGTTCTTTAATACCTAAACGGAAGATATGAGACAGTTTATACATGGCTTAAACCTCCTGTTTTTTCAAAAGGAGCAGGCTTAAGCCAGTAAAGCCAAGGAAAAAACCAAACAGTACGAAGCATTGCAACCACAAATCACGCAAGGTTAATGCTTTGGTAAAAGTCCCCACAGCAATATCTAAGAAATAACCTGCTGGGAATAGCACTCCCATCAAAGCAGCTCCACCGTCTAAGGATGAACGCGGAGTGATCAAGCCAGAAAACTGTACAGTCGGTAAAGTGGTTAAAATCATAGTGCCTAAAATTGCAGCAATTTGTGTTTTAGTTACCGCCGAAACTAATAAACCAAAACTTGTTGTAGCCAATACATAAAGCAAGCCACCAACCGCCAAAGCGACGCCACTACCCTTAAGCGGGACTCCAAATAACCAACGGTTAATAGCGACCAATAACGCTAGGTTTAGCAGACTCACGGCCAAATAAGGCATCTGTTTACCTAACAAAAACTCTAAACGAGTCAAAGGTGTCGCATAAAAATTCGTAATAGAACCCAACTCTTTTTCCCGCACTACACCTAAAGCGGTGAGCATCGCTGGAATAAAGACGAGAATGAGAGCCATCACTCCAGGTCCAATGGCATTAACACTGACTACATCCTGGTTATAACGAAAGCGGGTCTCTAAACGCGCAGGGCTAACTAAAGGAGGAATTGCTGCACTCCCTTCATCCCTTAAGCGCTGCAAGTTATCCTGATGCACCGCCTCTACATAACCACGACTAGTTTCCGCACGAAAAGGCATGCCTCCATCAAGCCACACCCCTACTTCGGGGCTACGTCCCGCATAGACATCACGTCCAAAGCCGGCAGGTATTTCAATGGCTAGCTTAATATCTGCGCGCTGCAAGCGTGTATGTAAATCCTGCATGCTGGTCAACGGTTCACGCTCAGAAAAATATCTTGAACCACGGAAACCCTCTAAGTAAGCACGACTTTGTGCCGTATTATCTTGATCAAGGGTAGCAAAGGCTAAATCTTCCACATCGAGGGAAATTCCAAAGCCTAAAATAATCATCATAAATACTGCACCCAAGAGGGCAAACCATAAGCGAATACGGTCACGTAGCAGCTCTTTACTTTCCCGTACGATCAAAGCCAAGGTACGTTTTAAGCTAAAGCCTCGACGCGGCACGCTCGTTAAGGCTTCAGTTGCAGTACTTTTTTGTGCGATGGGCTCATTACCGATACCTTGAGCGCGCTGTAAACAAGTAACAAAAGCATCTTCTAGCGTTTTACCGCCATAATGTTCTTGTAATTCCTTCGGAGTACCTACTGCTAAAACTTCTGCAGCGTGCATTAATGAAATACGATCACAACGCTCCGCTTCATTCATAAAATGAGTGGATAAGAAAATAGTGACCCCTTGCTCGCGGGATAACTCAAACAACAAACGCCAAAAATCATCACGAGCTGCAGGGTCAACTCCAGAGGTCGGCTCATCTAAAATCAGCACTTCTGGCTCATGAATCACAGCCACAGCTAACGATAGACGTTGACGCAAACCTAAAGGCAAAGCGCCTGCTTGCTCATTGACGTACTGAGTTAAATCAAAGCGTTCAATTAAAGCCTGCGCACGCTCCGCCCCTACTACTTTCGGGATATCAAATAAATGAGCATGTAACTCAAGATTTTGTAGGACCGTCAGCTCACCATATAAGGAGAAACTTTGTGACATAAACCCCACACGCTTTCGAGTGGCTAAGTCTTTAGCATTTACTGGATTGCCCAATAGCCATGCTTCACCTTCTGTGGCTGGCAATAAACCTGTTAACACTTTCATGGTAGTGGTTTTACCGCAACCATTAGAGCCTAAAAAGCCGAAAATCTCGCCCCGCTCAATTTCAAAACTCACCTTTTTAACAGCAGTAAAATCACCAAAGCGTAAAGTAAGATCTGTAGCCTCAATCACAACTTCATGATGCTCAGGTGCAAACGGAGTCATAACTAAAGGTTCAACTTGAGTCGCTCCAACCCCTTGATAATAAGTAAAGGCATCATCCAACTTACCACTAGGGGTTGCAGCCATCAGTTCTTGAGTAGGACCTGAAGCCAATAAATGCCCTTGATCCATCATTAAACAATGTTCAAACTGCGCTGCTTCATCCATATAGGCTGTAGCAATCAAAACCGTCAGCTGTGGCCGATCACTGCGCACACGCTCGATCAATTCCCAAAAATGACGTCGCGCTAAGGGATCCACCCCCGTAGTGGGCTCATCTAAAATTAATAAATCAGGATCATGAATTAAGGCACAACATAAACCCAACTTTTGCTTCATCCCGCCTGACAACTTACCCGCTGGACGCTCAGCAAAGTTGCTTAAATCCGTTGCCTCCAACAGATCTGCCATGCGCACTTCACGCTCAGCACTACTCAAACCAAAAAGATCAGCAAAAAAACGAATATTTTCTGCAATGGATAGGTCAGGGTACAGGTTATGTCCCAAACCCTGTGGCATAAAAGCAATACGCTGATACAAACTGGCGCGATGACGACGCTTATTAATCGGGCCGCCCAAAACCTCCAAATCACCTTGCTGTAAAATCTTGACCCCAGCAATTAAACCTAGCAAGCTCGACTTACCTGCGCCATCAGGCCCAATCAGTCCACAACGACTACCCTGCGGCAAGTTAAAACTCACATTTTCCAATGCGCTTTGCTTACCGTAACTATGATAAATATTCGTCGCTTTAATTACTTGCGTAGTCATGCGTTACCCAACTGATTACCCCGTGCACCACCCCAATGGCGGTATCCTCATACCTCTCAAGCGTGAACCCACACCACTTATTATTGCAGCTCTCTCGGCCACTCAATGCTGGCATCACGACGCACATAAGCAGAACCAGGCATACCTGGTTTAGCCTGTGGCATTGCCGCTGGGTCAGTGAGTCGTAACTTCACTCGAAACACCAATTTCTGACGCTCATCGCGGGTTTCCACTTCTTTCGGGGTGAACTGCGCTTTCGCAGCAACAAAAGCTACTTCAGCCGGTAATGGTTGTTCCGGTAAAGCATCTAAAACGATACGCGCTTCATCGGCTATCGCTAAACGCCCCGCCACCGCCGATGGCAAATACACGTTCATATACTGATCAGCAGGATCAACCAGTAAAAAGACGCGCCCTCCTGCACCTAGCACCTCTCCTGGCTCAGCTAGACGTAACTGAACTAACCCATCCATAGGCGCTCGAAGGCTACTATCATCAATTTCGCTAGTCAGTTGAGCAACTAATGCCTCAGCTGAGTGAATAGCTGCACGTGCTGCCTGTACTTGTGCTTTAGCGGCCTCTAAAGCAGCGGACGAGGTATTAAAGCGTGCTTGTTGCTGGTCAATTTGCTGACCGCTGGCATGCCCACGTGCATATAACTCTCGAAAACGAGCTAAATCTTGTTGGGCCAAACGACGTTCACTTTCCCGCAAATGCACATTGGCTTCAGCCGAAGCAACATTTTCACGAGCACGCAACACTTCAGACTGAGCTTGGCTGCGCTGTGCTTCTAAAGTGCGAGTATCTATACGCGCCAATAATTGCCCAGCGCTCACACGGTCGCCTTCAGCAACCAGCACTTGCGCTAAACGACCGGGGTGCTTAGTAGCCACTTGCACTTCTGTTGCCTCCAAGCGGCCATTAGCTTCATAAACACCCTCAGGCAAACGGTCTTGTAATGATTTCCAATAGCCAAAGCCACCTGCAGCAGCTAAAGCAATGAGTAATGGAACAATAAATAAACGAGATGGGCTTTTTTGCGCAGACATGCTTGCTCCTAGCAAGTGAAGATAATGCAACGAAGATCAGCATTGCATTATATAAAGCGAATCAATCAACAGCGTATCGATAGCTCAGCGAGTTCATACGCTATAAAGCATAAGATCATTGTACCTTTCAAAAGCCAAGCGTCTAGCAACAAAAGCGACTAGCAAGTCAGATCCAACTTGGACTCAACCTGAACAATCAAAGATCTCATCGACGCATCTCCCATGTTGTAAACTACAACCAGCTTAAACACACATTGAACTTTCTCAACGGATTACAATCTGTAGATAATGGCGTAGGATAGCGCCCGCAAATGCTTCTCAGCAGAACGCTCTAATTCTCAACATCACCTATTACATAGCTTCGATTGCTTACCGGCAAGGCTCCAAATGAAACGTAAACCTGACCTACTCTGGATTTTAGTTGTTATTCTTACCCTAGGCGTTGTCACCACAGGCTATACTCAAAGCCTTTGGGAGCGCTCGTCTGCAGAACAAGCAATGCTAGTCTATGAACCACAAACTATGTTGGCGCCATATACCAGCCTTGATCAGTAACGACTGCATGCAACGGCACATCCCACGCTGCCACAGGTAAAGACTCAACACGCTGACACTCATGGGCCAAGCCGATACGCTGGGGTGTCAGTAAATGATCAGTCTGCGCCAACTTAGCGAAGATACGATCATAAAAGCCACCGCCCATGCCTAAGCGCCCACCCTTCTGATCAAAGCCCACTAAAGGTAACAATACCGCATCCAACGCCCATACTGGACGTTGATCAGCCACGTACCAACGAGGTTGTAATATACCAAAACGATTCTTTTCCCAGGTTTGTACAGGCCGCACTCTTTGGAAAGCCATTGCTGTTTTGGGCCAGCATGGTAAGACCGGTAAATAAACACACTTACCACGCCGCCATGCCTCACGCATGATCCACTGCGGATCAATCTCACCATCTCCAGCAAGATATAGAGCAATATGCTGAGCACGTAGAAATAAGGGATGTTGAGCAAGCTGACGGTATAAGTTTTGTGCGGCTTGCGCCTGTTGGTTTGGTGTTAGACTACGCCGCTTTTGACGCAACTGAGTACGTAATTGAGCACGAGATAAAGGGGTGTTGACTTGCATAGTTTAAAAAAGATCTCCCAAGTAGTGCCGCTGTCGACATTGCCCTTGAACCAGAAGGTTCAAGGTGGAGATTACGTTAAACCTTTAGGCTTTCCGCAAGCGGACCTGCTCACCAGTCTAAAAATGCAATCCCCTGTTTGGTATGAATCGGCTCAGGGACTTAGTCCACTGGCGAACACTCGAGGGAGACGGGCCCAGTATACACAATTCCTTGAGCGCCTCAAGGGTACCTTATTTGGTCTCGTCTAAACTGTGTTGCACACGACTAACCAACTGCTGCACCTGCTCGCTGCTCTCATCACTCGATGCTTGCTCCTGCTCTTTACGATGCAAAGCATAAGTAATATTTAACGCAGCCATAACAGCAATACGCTCCGCTCCGACCACTTTACCGGTACGGCGAATATCACGCATTTTAGTGTCTAAATATATAGCTGCCCGCTCCAAGTTCGCGCTTTCTGAAGCAGGGCAAGCAATGTGGTATTCCTTATCCAAAATACGCACAATTACCGTTTCAGTCTGACTCATGAATCCTGCTCCAATGCTCTAAGCTGCGAAATCATAGCAACAACTTTTTGTTGCGCTATTTGGTTTTTTTCTACTAACTGCCGACGCTCTTCGCGTAGGCTTGTATTCTGCGCTTTAAGTTCAGCATTCCGCTGAATTAATTGCTCAACGGCCTGCGCCAAGGCTTGCAAATCTGTATTTTTCACCAGCCCTCCTAGCACTAAATCACCTGACTTATACCACCATTCTAACTCTCGCCTGCCATTACGCACAGCATTAGCACACACAGCTTCAAAATAAAATTAAGCGCCACGCCTTAGGCACACAAGACAATTACGCTACAACTTATCGCATTACACGAGCCGATTAACGGGAAAAGTCATGGGCGGGCTGCAAAGATCAGTATTTAGCGCCATACTCAACAACACGATATACTGACATACGCAGTATAAACGACCTATAAAACCACGTATCAGTTCCATAACTTCGGATTTTTCATGTCTCAATCACAATCTGCATACACTGCTTTCGCTCAACTACTGGCTAGCAGCGGACATCCTGTCTCTCCGGCTGAGCTCCAAGGCTTACTGCTTGGCCGCTGCTGCGCCGGCGCTGGCTTTAACGATGAGGGTTGGCTCGAAGAAGCTCAAGATCTCTTTGAAAGTGAAGTACCCAGTAATCTGCGCCCAGCTTTAATTGGTCTGCAAGAAATGGTCAAAACAGAATTAACGGCTCAAAGCAGCGTCTCACTTACCTTACTACTACCTGGTGACGAAGATTCTTTAGCCTTACGCACCATCGCCATCGGGCAGTGGACACAAGGTTTCCTGAGTGGTTTTGGTGCCAATATTGGTAGTACTGAGCTCTCCAAGGAAGCGCGTGAAATACTGGAAGATTTAGTTTCCATCGCCCAAATCAGCCCTGATGAGGAGGAAGACGAAGAAGGCGAAGTCGCTTATATGGAGGTTAATGAATACCTACGCGTTGCACCTTTATTCTTATTTACCGAGTGTGCCAACTATGTTGCACCAAGCACCGAAGACGAACAATCAGCCGTACATTAAACTTTAAGGAGCCACACCGCATGAGCTCAATTAGCATGTCCGAATACGCCCAGCGCCGCCAACAACTGATGCAACGCATGGCTCCCAATAGCATTGCTATTGTGCCAGCAGCTCCTGTCAGTCTCCGCAACAACAGTGTTGAATATCCGTATCGACAAAACAGTGATTTTTTCTATCTTTCTGGCTTTTCCGAGCCTGAAGCGGTGCTAGTCATCATTCCCCAGCGATCACAAGGCCAGTTTGTTCTTTTTTGCCGCGATCGTGATCCAGAGCGCGAGCTATGGGATGGACTACGTGCTGGCCAAGCTGGTGCTATTGAACAATATAAAGCTAATGAAGCCTTCTCCATTAGCGAAATTGACAACATTTTGCCTGGCTTACTAGAAGGTCGCGAACGTGTGTATTACTCCATTGGTAACCACCCAACCTTTGATCAGCAAGTGATGAGTTGGGTCAATAATATTCGTGGCAAAGCCCGTATGGGTGTCAAACCACCAACAGAGTTTGTCATGCTAGACCCCTTGCTACACGAAGCCCGCTTGCACAAAAGTCCTGCAGAAATCGCACTCATGCAACAAGCTGCAGAAGTCTCTGCACAAGCTCATATCCGTGCCATGCAAGCAGCTCAGCCAGGGTTATATGAATACCACTTAGAAGCTGAGTTGGATTACGCTTTTCGTAAAGGTGGCTCACGCTTACCTGCGTATTCTTCTATTGTTGCTAGCGGTAAAAATGCCTGCATTTTACATTACACAGAAAACAACGCGCAGCTACAGGACGGTGACTTAGTGTTAATTGATGCCGGCTGCGAGTTGGCTTGTTACGCCAGTGACATCACGCGGACCTTCCCTGTAAATGGCCGCTTCAGCCCCGAGCAAAAAGCTATTTATGAAATTGTACTCAAAGCTAATCTTGAGGCAATGAACCATATTTCACCAAAACACTGTTGGAATGATGCCCACGAAGCAACAGTGCGCGTCATTATTGAAGGCTTACTTGAACTGGGTTTACTACAAGGTGAGCTAGAAGTTCTGATTGCTCAAGAAGCCCACCGCCCATTTTATATGCACCGCGCTGGTCACTGGCTAGGATTGGATGTACACGATGTAGGTGAGTACAAGCTGGATGGTCAATGGCGCCGTCTCACCCCTGGTATGACAATGACTGTAGAGCCGGGTATTTACATAGCCGTAGATAATTTTGATGTACCCGAACAGTGGCGCGGTATTGGTGTGCGCATTGAAGATGATGTTGTAGTCACTCAAGATGGCTGCCATGTATTAACCAACAGCGTGCCAAAATCTGTAGCAGAAATTGAAGCTTTAATGGCAGCAGCCCAACCGGCAGGAGTTTAATCCATGAGCCGAGTGCAGATCGCAATTATTGGTGGTGGTTTAGTTGGCGCCAGCCTCGCTTTGGCCTTACAAGCGGGGGCTCGCGAACGTCAATGGAAAATTATTCTGATCGAACCTTTCGCGCCTGGTGATGGCTATCAACCTAGCTACGATGCACGCTCTTCGGCCTTATCTTATGGCAGTCAGCAAATTTATCAACGTTTAGGTCTATGGGAAGCTATTGCGCATCGCGCCGAAGCCATTGTTGACATTCATATCTCTGACCGTGGACGTTTTGCAGCAACACGTCTCAGTGCCAACGAAGAAAATGTCCCTGCTTTAGGCTATGTGGTAGAAAATGCTTGGTTGGGACATTGCTTGTGGGCCTCCCTCGACCCTACGGTAGTCGAATGGCGCTGCCCTGCTCGGGTGAAGCAACTGCAAGCATTAAATGATGGCTATCATTTAATATTGGACGATGACAGCACTCTCGACTGTGATCTGGCTATTCTTGCTGATGGTGGTCGCTCTGGCCTACGAGAACAACTGGGTATCCATGCACGTAAGACCCCATACGGACAAACAGCTCTGATCAGTAATATCAGCACCGCGCTTCCACACCAAGGCACTGCCTTTGAGCGCTTCACTGATGATGGTCCGTTGGCATTATTACCAATGTCAGAAAACCGTAGCGTGTTGATTTGGACACGTGAACCTAACGAAGCTCAACGTTTGTCGGAATTATCAGACCCAGATTTTTTACAAGAATTACAAGAGTGCTTTGGCTACCGCTTAGGCGCCTTTGAACAAGTTGGGCAACGCCACCTTTATCCTTTAAGTCTAGTGGAAAGCAGCGAACAAGTGCGAGCTCATTTAGTCGTCCTCGGTAACGCTGCCCATAGTCTGCATCCAGTCGCGGGACAGGGCTACAATTTATCCTTACGCGATACCATGGCCCTCACCGAATGTCTTTTAAGCGGCCCTAAAACACCAGGTGATTTAACCACCTTGCTGAATTTTCAACATCAGCAACAACTAGACCAAGCACTCACTATTGGTTTCTCTGATCGTGTCACCCGCTTATTTTCTACTGGTAAACCATTATTTTCTGGCGGTCGTAATCTGGGGTTACTTGGCCTCGATCTCTTTCCTCCAGCCAAACATTGGTTTGCTCGCCAAGCAATGGGTTTAGGTGTACGCCCCACAGTTATCAAAACCTAAGCAAGTGAATTTCAGAACCGACCTAAGTAGAAATTTTATATATTCGTCGCAAACCTCAAGCATAACTTGCCGACAGCACACAGTAGGACTTCAATATGCATGCAGATTTAATCATTGTTGGCGCAGGAATGGTGGGTAGCACCCTCGCTTTAGCACTGCAAAACAGCGGGCTCAAGATAATGCTGATAGACAGCAACAGTCTGACACCTAACGTATTTAATCACGAGCAAGCCTTTGAGCCTCGTGTTAGTGCTTTATCCATTGCCAGTCAACGCATCCTCGAACAAGTGCATGCTTGGCCTAGTATTGTGCAAAGACGTGCTTGCCCTTATAGCCACATGCATGTTTGGGACGGCTCAGGCACAGGTAAAATTGATTTCTCCGCTAACAGCGTCCACGCCAAAGTACTAGGACATATTGTTGAAAACCGTATAGTCCAAGATGCCGTGCTAGAGCAGTTACAGCAGTCGAACATTGAATTAAAACCTCAAGCCCGTATGGAACAGCTGCGCCACGCTAGTACAGGCTGGCTGCTGCAACTAGAAGATGGACAAGAAATCCATACACCCCTGATCATTGCAGCTGATGGTGCCAATTCAGCTGTACGTCGCCTAACAGGTTGTGCAACTCGTGAATGGGACTATTTACACCACGCTATTGTGACCAGCGTTCGCTGTGAAAAACACCATTTAAACACCGCTTGGCAACGCTTTACCGATGAAGGCCCTTTAGCTTTGCTGCCCTTACAGCACAATGATGGACACAACTGGTGCTCTATTGTTTGGTCGCTTCCAGAGGAGCAGGCACTACAAGTTATGACGCTTGATGACACAGCCTTCTGCCAAGCTTTAACTGACGCCAGTGAGCAACGTTTAGGCCGGATTGAACACGCCGATCCGCGCTACCGTATTCCGCTGCGTCAACGTCATGCTAAACGCTACGTGCAGCAAGGCTTAGCTTTTATTGGTGATGCTGCCCACAGTATTCACCCGCTAGCCGGCCAAGGCGTTAATCTCGGTTTTTTAGATGTGGCAGTATTAGCTCAAGTGCTCCTTAAAGCCCTACAACGTGGCGAAGATATCACTAGCGAACGGGTACTGAGTCGTTTTGAGCGCCGCCGTATGCCGCATAATTTAAGCATGATGGCTGCAATGGAAGGCTTTCAACACCTCTTCCAAGCCGATGCGTTGCCGGTACGCTTACTGCGCAACAGCGGTCTAAAAATAGTCGACAACTTAGACGAAGCTAAAGCTATTTTTGTTCGCCAAGCTCTTGGCTTAGGTATTGATTTACCTGACCTAGCGCACACTTAAGCACATCTTTACTGACTATATACCAAAATGTGTGCTACCTCTTGACTCAACACCACAGCTAAGAAATAGCTTGATTCACATTTATTGCATATTTTAGTTGATAATCTAAATGAGATTAAATATCATTTACAAACTTTCACATAACCAGAGGTTGCCATGTCTATTCGCAAACCCATTCTCGCAGCTCTCGCACTCAGCGCAGTTGCAGGCCATGTTCAAGCAGCAGATGATATCGTGGTTTACTCCTCGCGTATTGATGAGTTGATCAAGCCTGTTTTTGATAAGTACACTGAACAAACCGGTGTCAAAGTCAAATTTATTACCGACAAAGAAGCACCTCTTATGGCCCGCTTAAAGGCTGAAGGTGGCAATACACCTGCTGATATCCTCATCACAGTCGACGCTGGTAACCTCTGGCAAGCTGAGCAAATGGGTATTTTGCAACCACTTAACTCAGGGACAATTAAAAACAATATTCCAGTCCAATACCGCTCCAGTAATGATCAGTGGACCGGCCTCTCTTTACGTGCCCGCACTATTGCTTATTCAACTGAACGTGTCAGTCCAGAAGAATTAAGCAGTTACGAAGCCTTAGCTGATAAAGATTGGAAAGGTCGACTGTGCTTACGCACCAGTAAAAAAGTATACAACCAGTCACTTACCGCAACGCTCATTGAAGCTCACGGTGCAGAAAAAACCGAGAACATCGTTAAGGCTTGGGTTGATAACTTAGCTACTGATGTATTTTCAGATGACACTGCATTATTACAAGCTATCAACGCTGGCCAGTGTGACGTAGGTATTGTAAACAGCTACTATTATGGCCGTTTACACAAGCAGAATCCGGACCTAAAAGTAAAGCTGTTCTGGCCTAACCAAGATGACCGAGGCGTACACGTTAACCTATCTGGCGCTGGTATCACGAAATACGCACCTAATGCTGACGAAGCTCGTAAACTACTTGAGTGGATGACCACAGGTGAGGCACAAAGCATCTTTGCAGGCGCAAACCAAGAGTTCCCAGCCAATCCTAACGTTGCTCCTTCAGAAGAAGTAGCCGCATGGGGCGAGTTTAAAGCGGATACTGTTCCAGTAGAAGTAGCGGGTAAACGTCAGGCAGAAGCCATTCGTTTAATGGATCGTGCCGACTGGCGTTAAGCTATCAAGCACACCGCATAAACAAACCGCCTGCTTTGACATCCTCCCCGACCTAAAGGACGGGGATTCCTACTGCTAGACGGCCATGTCCGGCCGCGAGAATGTTGCGTGCCGCGTTAATATCGCGATCGTGGGTGACACCACACCCACTGCACGTCCATTCTCTTATTCCAAGTCCTGCGATACCTTTTGGCCTCGACTCGGGCAAACTGCCGCAACTCGAACAGGTTTGGGTGGTGTATGCCTCGTCAATTTCCTTAAAAACAATGCCTGCGTGAGCGCATTTATAGTCCAGCATTGTTTTTTATTGACCCCAGCCAGCGTCCAACACTGACTTGGCCATCGTGGTTTTAACGAGCTTTAAACTACTGACATTGCCCACATAGATTTCACCGCAGCGGTTGACCAGCGTGCGGCTGAACTTGTGCAGGGCATCTTTTCTACGGTTAGCGATTTTCGCATGAATGGTTTTGACTTGGGTTTTATTTCTGGCTCGTTGCGCTATGGCTAATTTTTCCTCAAGGCCACGGTAGAAGCGGCCCGCTTCCAGCTTGGTGCCGTCCGAGCAGGTGGCAATGTCGGCCAAGCCAAGGTCAATACCGACACGGTCTTGGCCTTTGCTTGGTTCGACCTCCACATCAACCACAACATTGAAGTACCAGCGGCCACGGGCATCTTCGTTGAAGCTACTAGAGCGGAATCTATATTCGCTCAAACCGTAGCTATCCCACACTTTAAAATAGTGGCCGTTGTGGTAGACCTGACCATTTTTCCATTGCGCCGCACCTGTATTGACGGGTATCCAGCCCAGTGAGCGACGTACACCGCCTGATTTGCGCCAGTTCAGCCGCGCTTTCTTAAACTGCTTGCGGCGTGTGACATACTCACCTGCAATGCACTGTAAGGTTTGGCTGTGCAGGCCAAGCTCTTTACCTGCGCCCTTAGTGTAGGGATGCATATCATACGCAGACAAAAACACACCACGCTCTTTAATCGAGCGTTGACTTAATTCATTAACAAAGTTCCAGACGAAATTGACGCTGCGAGCCATACGGTTTAGCAAGGGAACATGCCTATCTCGTACTCGAACTTTTAATGTTTTGGTGTGCTTCATCATACTGTATACAATACCAGTACTAACCTATACTGCAAAGACTTTAGCAGTCTGTTAAGGGGTTAAGGGGCTGCTTAAGCAGCCCTCGCTATCCATCCCCGCACTAAAAGTACGAGGTCTTACACGATTTTGATAAAACTGTCTCTTTATTGAGCAGATGAGTGATCAAGCAGACCAAGGCCTGAGCTCGATATTATATCGGATTCAGGCCTTTGAGTTTAGCCTAATACGCTCGTAATTAAAGGGTGGATATATGCACCACTCTCCTTTCTCAGCAAGGGTGCCCTAATCGCTTTTAATGGGTTGCAATTGACTCACACCTCGTGTCGCTTCTTTTAAAGCGTGTTGCAACACCTCAACTTGCTCATCAGGCACAGCAAAATTTAACCAAGCCCCCTCTGCATCAAAGGTTTCGCTATTGAGCACCCCTCCAACCTCGGCAATGCGAACCTTAAATACATCTAAATAGGTATAAGGACAGTGCCCGCTCAGCGTCGTGCGCTGTATGAAAAGCTCACTAGACGCAGTTTGTAAGACTTGCGTAGCACAGCCACCATATGCACGGGCTAAACCTCCAGTACCCAACTGGATACCACCATACCAACGAGTAACCACAATCAATACTTGATCAAATTTCTGATTTTCAATGGCTGCTAAAATTGGTCGACCGGCAGTACCACTGGGCTCTCCATCATCATTAAAGCGATACTGCTCACCACAACGCCATGCCCAACAATTATGCGAGACATTCGGCACGCTGAGCCGAGCAATTAATGCCGCTGCTTGATCAGCATGAGATAAAAAAACCGCCTGCGCCAAAAAACGACTTTTTCGAATTTCTTCTTCATAGCTATGGGGCGCCTTAAGCACTCGCATTGACTGTATTCCTATTACTGCCTCGGTCTATATTGCCAGCATTAAAAGCAGCACAAACATCAACTCGCCTACACTGCAACTATGCTTAAATTATAGTAAATATATCATCTGCAGCTAAACGTGACTTCGGCAATGAAGCGTTGAAATCAGTCTCTGCTCGATAGCCTAGCGCCACCGCAGCAACAGCCGTAAGATCATGCTCGTTTAAACCAAACTCCAAATCAAGAACAGCTTGATCAATACCTTCCATCGGCACTGCATCAATATTTAATAACCCTGCACCCAATAAGAAACTTCCCATATTTAAATAAACCTGTTTCTCTAACCAGTGAGGCACATCTTTTCTAATGAATTTATGCTCATTAAGGTATGACAAGCGAGTATTGTGTGAAGCTTCTTTTGCCTCAGGCTTAGCTGAAAAACGGCCATCTTGCTCTTCAGTGACCAACACCTTTTGCAAATGAACCTCATCAATCTGTGTACGCGCACAAAATAAAATCACATGAGACGCGTTCAAAATTTTCTCAGCGTTATAACTATAAGTACCACCAGCACCTTTGGCTAAGCGAGCTTTACCTTCTGCGCTACTGGCCACAATAAAGTGCCATGGCTGAATATTAGTACTCGATGGGCTTAAACGCAGCAAAGCTAACAGTTGCTCAACCACAGATTCAGGGAGTTTTTTATTGGCATTAAAAGCCTTAGTCGCATAACGACGATTTAATACATCGACTAATTGCATAACACACCTCACACATTACTTTTAGCTTTAGCACAATACTTGGACAGCTTAACCTGCTCTTTCCAATCTAAAATATAGACCAACTAGACAGCTCCACTCCTCGATTACATTTACATGAAGCACAGAGCTTGATTCGCTCAATGTTAACACAGCATCCAAACACTCAATTTGCCTGCTACGGACAATCTCGTCTTCACAATATTTGCTCAAGAGCAAGCGCTCCCAGAATACTTTTACCCAATGACTCAACCCACAATACACACTGGTATCATTTGCAATGAGCAAGCTATACTGATGACAAACAATAATCCTAATAGGACATAATATGGCTCGTTTGCAAGATAAAGTTATCATTATCACAGGTGCTGCACAGGGTATGGGAGCTACCCATGCTCGCCTCTGTATCGAAGAAGGTGCTCAAGTTGTCCTCACCGATATCAATGCCGAAAAAGGCCTAGCCTTAGCTGAGGAGCTAGGCAGTAATGCTTTATTTATTCAGCATGATGTCACCTGTGAGCAAGGGTGGGCACAAGTCGTAGAACAGACTGAAGCCCATTTTGGTCCTGTCAATGTGCTAGTCAATAACGCTGGCATTACTATGGCTAAGTCTATTCTCGACACATCACTAGACGACTATCGCCGCATTATTGAAATCAACCAAGTTTCAGTTTTTTTAGGCATGAAAGCTGTTATTCCGTCAATGCAAACACGCAAACAAGGCTCCATTATTAATATTTCATCGATTAATGGTTTAGTCGGTGGCGCAATTGGCTATACCGATTCTAAATTTGCTGTACGTGGTATGACTAAGGCTGCTGCCTTATCCTGCGCACCTTATGGGATTCGCGTTAATTCTGTACATCCCGGTGTTATAGCGACCCCTATGGTCATACAAGAAGATACCAAAGCAGCGGTCGAAGCATTTGCCAAAAACATTCCATTACAACGCTTAGCCCAACCGGAAGAAGTCAGTAGTATTGTGCTGTATCTTGCTTCAGATGATTCCAGTTATTCTACTGGTGCTGAGTTTATTGTCGATGGCGGTTTAACAGCACGCTAAATTGATTTTAATGAAACATAAGTGTCAACTCATGCAGCAGTAGTGCACTAAACTTTTCCAATACCCATTAAAAACGGCGCTGAAAAATCTAGCGCCGTTTTATACTGCTTTAAATATTAATGAGCAGCTTTATTTTTCTTCTTATTTTTAACTAAAGTTAAGTTTAAGAAGTGCTCAAGCGAGTCATCCATAATTTCCAACCAAGGTTTAGGCAATTCTGGAGCCAAAGTCCCTGTCAAAGTTGAGCGATAGGACTTTTCTCTAAAGCCCATAATGTCGACTTTTTTATCTTTCTGCCACTGCTTGAAAATTTCACCCTGCTGCTCTACCTCAAACTCTGGGTAGTCCGTTGGGTCAGTGAGATCACGAATATACTTGGCTTGAAAATCAATTTCCTCATCTACAGTTTTAACTGCAGCATACTCATCAACCCACTGTTTTTCATCAGCTTTACGCGCGGCTAAAGCAGGTAAATCAATTCTGCCCATAATTACATCACGTGCATACCATGCTTGCGCATCAAACATATTAAAAGTGAAGTACTGATCTTGCATACCCAAGTAAATCAACTTTGGATTCTGCTGCCAGAAAATTCCTTTGTAGAGGTTCTCAGGGTAGAGGCAGTTATGCGTTTCCAAACGCAACTCATCCGGCAAGAATGAGAAGTGGAATAAATAACCAGTGCACATCACCACTGCATCAAAAGCTTGGCTAGTACCATCAATAAAGTGGGCTACATTACCCTCAAAGTGCGTGACTAAAGGCACTTCTTTCATACCTTCTGGCCACTCATAACCCAACGCTTGACTGCGATAACTGATCGTGACCGACTTTGTGCCGTACTTATAGCACTGGGTACCAATGTCTTCTGCAGAATAACTGCCACCAATCAGTAAAATATCTTGATCCTTAAACTCCAATGCATCACGGAAGTCATGGGCGTGCATCACACGACCAGGAAACTCTTCCAAACCTTTAAAGTAAGGCATATTTGGCGTAGAGAAATGACCTGTAGCAACCACTACATAATCAAACTCACCGGTTTCCTGTTGACCCGTTTTATGATTCATCACAGTCACAGTAAATTTCTGTGTTTCGGCATCAAAAGTCACCCAGCGTACTGGGCACTCAAAACGAATGTACTTACGGATACTCTCCTGATCAATGCGTCCCATGATGTAATCTTTAAGGACTTCGCGCGGAGGGTAAGAAGGGATAGGCTCACCAAAGTGCTCTTCAAAAGAATAGTCCGCAAATTCAAGACACTCTTTTGGGCCATTGGACCACAAGTAACGGTACATACTGCCATGTACTGGCTCACCATTCTTGTCTAAGCCTGTGCGCCATGTGTAGTTCCACATGCCGCCAATATCATTTTGCTTCTCGTAGCAGACAATTTCTGGAAGGTCCTTTGCACCTGCTAAACGTGCAGCTTCAAATGCACGCAATTGAGCTAAACCACTCGGACCCGCACCTAAAATAGCTATTTTTGTATTCTTCAAAACATACTCCCATTTCACTTCGATAGGAGTAATTATAACATATTTTATATTTCGATGTTTTTTTGACTAAAATAGCCCAATCAGTCTACAAGAGAACCTGAAGTTTTAGCAAATCTAAGGGCCTGATTTCAGCACCAATAAGATTCTGCATCAATTGGAAAAAATGCCAGACTAAACACAGGCCAAACGCTAACTCATAATAAATGGGAAATTTATATGTCTGAAAACAATACCTACGTGCCTCCTAAGGTTTGGACTTGGGATACAAAAAACGGTGGCGAGTGGGCCAAAATTAATCGCCCTATTGCCGGTCCAACCCACGATGCAACCTTACCGCAAGGTCAACACCCATTACAGCTCTATTCCCTAGCCACACCTAATGGCCAAAAAATAACTATTATGCTCGAAGAGCTTTTAGAATTAGGGGTTCAAGGAGCCGAATACGACGCTCATCTGATTAAAATAAACGAAGGCGATCAATTTTCTTCTGGCTTTGTTGAGATCAATCCAAACTCCAAAATCCCCGCCCTCTTAGACGTTGAGACCGGTAGCCGCGTCTTCGAAAGTGGGGCTATTTTACTGTATTTAGCTGAAAAATTTGGGCACTTCCTCGCAAAAGATCCAATCGCACGCACTGAAGTCTTAAACTGGTTGTTTTGGCTACAAGGTTCGGCACCTTACTTAGGTGGTGGCTTTGGTCATTTCTATGCGTACGCACCGGAAAAGTTTGAATACCCCATTAACCGTTTCACCATGGAAACTAAGCGCCAACTCGATGTACTGAACCGTGAACTGGTACAAAAACGCTACCTAGGAGGCGATGAATACAGCATCGCTGATATAGCTAGCTGGCCTTGGTATGGAAACTTAGTGCTTGGCAATACCTACGACGCCGCAGAATTTTTGCAGGTCAAGGACTATAAGCACGTTCGACGCTGGGCTGAAGAAATCCTTGTACGCCCAGCAGTACAGCGTGGACGCATGGTGAACCGCACTTGGGGCGACCCCTCAGAGCAACTGCACGAGCGTCATGATGCCTCTGACTTTGAACTGCGCACCCAAGATAAACTGTCCACTTAACTCTCTGCCCTCTTACGCAGTTTGGTAAGAGGGGCTCCATCATACAGAAATCATCTACCTCAACCCAAGACGACCAAAAACAACCCTAACAAAATGATTCCAGTTCCGATGATCTTCGGCCCATGCATTGATTCTTTTAAAAATAACCAGCCCAATACAACCCCAATAGGAATACTGATCTGACGAAAAGCCACTACATAACTCACATCGTCTGCATAAGCCATGGCCCAAACAACCAATGCATAGGTCGCTAGAATCAGAGCTCCAGCTGCCATAGTACTGCGCCAGTTAGCAAATAAAGTACTCATCAACTGTCGTTCTTTAGACTGACAGAACACTCCGATCGACAACCAAATCAAAGCCGACCAAGCTTGTAAAATCACAAACAGTAGCGCCACCTCACCACTGCCAATCACCAACTGTGGCAATTCACGAATCTGGCGCGTTGCTCTATCATCTACTAAGGAATACCCCGCTGTACTGAGCGCTGCCAACAAGGCAAATAACGTAGCTAAATTTATGTAATTGGAACGATTAAAACTACGCATATAGCGCATGGGTAAAATCACACACCCACCTACAATCAACACAATACCCAACACGGCCAAAAAAGTGATCTGGTCCGCGGTGCCTAAAAATAATGCTCCTACCAGTAAGATAATCAATGGCGAAGAACGAGCCATGGGGTACACCACCGACATATCACCATATCGATAAGCCGCTGCTAAAGTACTCAAATACAAAGCTTGAAACAAACCAGTCAGTACGATTAGCCACCAAATATCAACAGTAAAAAGACTTAAAACATCCCAGTACCAAAGCAATACTGGCAAGCTAAGCAAGCCTCCCCAAAAAGTACTGTGCCAAAAAAAAGCGCCACTGGGACTGACGCTTTTTCCAAATAAATTCCAACTGGCATGCGTAAGTGCTGACAACAGCACAATAAAAATCGCAGTCAAGCTCATACTCGACCCTGCCGCCAAACCTTGGTTTTACGATCCAAACAGAAGCGCAATACCCCCTGCAGCAATTTAGCAGCAGCACAGGTTGCAGTAATTAATACCGCCATAGCTGCAGCCGCAGCAGTATCACCTGCTTCATCCATATTAAGTACAGCCACTGAAGCCAATTGCGACTCATGACCGTACAAAAACACAACCGCAGATACTGTGGTCATGGCATTCACAAATAAGTACAACGCCACATCTAATATTGCCGGTAAACATAACGGTACAGTGACGGTAAAGAGCACTCGCCAACGTGATGCTTTGAGCGACTCACCTACGGCCTCAAATTCACGGTCCAACTGTTTAATTGCGGTCACAGCAGTTAAATGAGATACCGCATAAAAATGAGCCACAGTGCAAAGGATTAAAATAAACAAAGAGCCATAAATCACGCCTAATGGATTATTAGGGTTATTAAAAAAGAAAATGTACGACAAGCCCAATACCAAACCAGGCACGGCCAAAGGCAGCATGGCCAATAACTGAAATAAACCCTTCACTACAGATGGTTGCGGTGTCCGCTCCATCAACCATGCATTAAAGAAGACCAACACAGTACCTAGAGCCATCACCCCTAGTGCCATCTGAATACTGTTAAAGTAAGCGCCCCAACCACCGCCATCCATCAAGTCAAATTGATAATTTTTCAGACTTAAATCTAAGTTATAAGGCCAAAAGGTAACAAAAGAGGCATATACCGCTGTTCCTAAAATCGCCAAAATGAAGAGCACTGTGGGCAGCAATAACAGCACACTTACAGCATCACGAAGTTTATTTACCTGTGGTCGATAAGGTACTGATTGCGCTGTAAAACTAGCAATCTGCTTACGTTGCACATAACGATCCGCTGCAAAAGCTAATAGCGCTGGTACTAGCAACAGCACACTAACCACAGCACCCATTTCAAATTGTTGCTGCCCCACAACTTGCTTATAAATATCAGTGGCCAATACATTAAATTGACCGCCAATCACTTTCGGCACGCCAAAGTCAGTGATCACTAGAGTAAACACCACAAACGCTGCGCTGATTAAACCATAACGAGCACCTGGCACCGTGACCGTCCAAAAAATGCGCAACGGACTGGCTTTAAGTGAGGCTGCCGCTTCATAGTGCCGACCATCGGCATTTTCCATAGAAGTTAAAATAATCATGAGCGCATGGGGAAAGGTCCAAAATACTGAACCTAAAACAACGCCAATAGGACCATAAATATCAGCTCCAAAGAGCCAACTTTTTAGCAGGCCTTGGTTACCAAATAAATAGACCAAGCTGATCGCAGATAATAACGATGGCGCTAAAATAGGTACGATCAAAATACCGCGAATAAGTCCCGTTAAAGCCAAACGTGTACGAGTTAAGGCCCAAGCGGCAGCGAAAGCTAATAACACCACCAGCACAGTACTCAAACTAGCAACCCATAATGAGTTAAAAAAAGCCGACTCAAAGGCGCTTGAGCCTAAATACTGCGCAAAGTTGGCCAGCCCAACAAACTCGCCTGCTTTGTTTTCAACACTTTTTGAAAGCAGCGTATATAGTGGTGCGAACACGAGCAAGGTCAGTGTAACGCATCCCATTAATAGCAATAAGGCAAAACCCCATCGATGACGCAACTGACTGAGCTGAACCATCAGTGGCATAGATCGGGCACCAGGTGCAGGAAGATTCATAAGTTCATCATTCAGTAAAAAACAGGATGCTGCTCAAGCTGCAAAACAGTGCAGTGAGTCAGAAGGCAAGGTGACATTCACCCAAGAACCACGGCTTAAACCTAACTGGCGTGCTGTGCGCGGATCCACATCCACGAGCAAACTTAAGCCCCACTCGCGCAAGGTCACTTGAGCACGAATAAAGGCACCTAAGTAATCCAAGTGTTCGACCTGTGCCGTCCAACCTGGACCATCTAAAGGCTGTAAATGCACATCTTCAGGTCGAATGGCTAAACGGATATTATCCTGCACCACCGAAATAGGCTGTTTTAACGCCAACACTCGGGCATCTAACTGTGCCGAGCGACCTGTTACTGCAGAATGACCAATGAAGTTCATCGATCCAATAAACTCAGCAACAAAGGCAGAAGCAGGCTGCTGATAAATTTCCATCGGCGTGCCTACCTGTTCAATCACCCCATTATTCATCACCACAACCCGATCAGCCATCGCCAATGCTTCTTCTTGGTCATGGGTGACCATAATGGTCGTCACACCCAGTTTTTGTTGCAGTTGGCGAATTTCAGTCCGTAAATGATGACGCACTTTGGCGTCTAAAGCAGACAATGGTTCATCTAGCAATAACAAGCCCGGATTGGGCGCCAAAGCACGCGCCAGTGCGACACGTTGCTGCTGACCACCCGACAACTGAGTTGGATATTTCTTCGCCTGATCCGGCAAACCTACAGTCTCTAGTAGCGCAGCTACTCGCGTTTTAATCTGAGCCTTCGGCACGCGTAAACAACGCAAACCATAGGCTACGTTGTCGGCAATGGTCATATTAGGGAATAAAGCATAGGACTGGAACACTATGCCAAAATCACGCGCACTGGGCGGCTGCAAAGAAATATCCTCTTCTCCTTGAAACAGCATCCCAGACGTCTGCTGCTCTAAACCAGCAATAATTCTGAGTAAGGTGGTTTTACCACAGCCCGATGGCCCTAAAAAACACACCAACTCACCCGGCTGAATATCTAAATTGATATTGCGCAGCGCAGAAAAATTGCCAAAATCTTTGCTGACATTTTTCACTACCAGTCGACTGCCTTGAGTGGACTTTTGCATGTTGTCATCCTCTGCCTTATTAGAGTTTATTGCTGTGCATACACTTATTGCGCTTCAGACTTACCGTCATAGCGTTGCTGCCATTTGCTCAAAATTGCTTGGCGATGCTCTGCCGCCCAAGCAAGATCATTGTCAATGAGCAGCTCTTGTGCATGTTCGGGGAAGTGTTTAACCGGTTTCGCGGCCTCTGGTAATGCCACAATGGCAAAGCCTTCGTTGTACATCTTCATAGCTTTTGGACTGACCACCCAATCCATTAAAGTTTTAGCTGCTGCCGTTTTAGTAGTGCCTTTAATAATGGCTGCAGCTTCCACTTCCCAACCCAACCCCTCACTTGGATACACCAACTCAATTGGCGCACCTTGATGCTTTAAACGTACACCACGAAAAGCAAAAGACACTCCAATAGGCACTTCACCAGTGGCTGCCATTTTGCACGGCTTAGAACCTGAATGGGTATAACGATTGATGTTCTTATGCAATCCATCCATATAAGCCCAGCCCGCATCATCACCCATCAGTTGTAACCAAGCTGAGACATCTAAAAAGCCTGTCCCCGATGAACTTGGATTAGGCATCACAATTTGCCCTTGATACACAGGCTGAGTCAGATCCTGCCAACTGTTTGGCATTGGCAGTCCTTTCTTTTCCATTTCAATGGTATTCACACACAAAGCAGCCATCCAGGCATTCATCCCGACCCAAGAAGGCTCTGGTGCTTGATCACTGAACTGAGCAGAAAGCCGGTCAAAGCCCACTGGCTTATATGGTTGCAGCATATTCTCGTTTTTCAGCATCAGTAAGCTGGTACCACCGAGCCCCCATACCACATCTGCACGCGGATTGTCTTTCTCGGCAAGTAAACGTGCTGTAATCACTCCAGTTGAATCGCGCACCCAATTAATTTTGATATCTGGATGATCTTCATTAAAACGTTGGGCGTATTTTTTCAGCGAGTCGGCTTCCAACCCGGTATAAACCGTCAATTCTGTTTGCGCCTGTACACCAGCAATGACACTACAAAGAGCAAGCGCTAGTACTGATTTGAAAAGTTTCACGTAGCCTTCCTTATGGTTATATCAAGAGGTCATCATTGGCTGACCGAAATTCTTATTGCAGCCAATGATAAGCAGCTAAAATTGCAACTTTGTGACAATCCGAAAGAATTTTCAGCTCTTTTTAGGGGCAAACACCAAGCTGTAATTGCTCTTGAATGCACTGGATTACACGGGGTAAATCAGCAATGGAATCAATTACATAGTGAGCTCCGGACTGCGCCATTTTGCTGCGCGCTACGGCAATACGCTGACTACGCTCCACTTCGGACAAACTAAAAAACTGCTCTTCTGATAACCCTAAGGCATTACCGGATGCAACCACCGCCACAGTCCACATGCCGGCATTTAACCCTTCCTCAATACCTGTAGCGGTATCATCCACTTTCACACAGGCCTGCACTGCTTGTGCACCCAGCTCTATCATGCCGCGCAAACTCATATAAGGTGCTGGACGCCCCAGGGGCACTTCTGTCGCGCAAACAATACTTTGTGGCTGAAAACCTTGACGCTCTAACGCAGGCAACATCACCTCAAACATTTCACGGCTATAACCGGTATTCACACCCAACCGAATACCATGATTATGAGCAAATTCTTGTAACTCTAAGGCGCCACTAATCAATTCAGAACGTTCGGCAATAGCGGCTGTTTGCAACGGTAAAAACGCTTGGTATAAACGCTCAATATCATCCTCATGAGGTGCTGCACCGTGAATCTCACTCCATGCTTGGGCAATGCGTGGCATCGCTAATAATTGACGAATATGCTCGCGTTTTTCTGTCCCCATCGGGCCTCGCGCCTCTGCCTCTGTAATCTCTAAGCCTTCATCCATAAACAATTTTAAAAACGCTTGAATCGGAGCCAAAGAGCCAAAATCAATACAGGTTCCAGCCAAGTCCAAAATAACGGCTTGAACTGGGCCAACATACGAACGGGAATAACGGTACATAACAAATCCTTTAAGCAGTTTTTAATTGGGGCGATAACAAATTCGGTGCAGGTACAGGTACAGTCATCCCCATTTGCATGCACGCATGGGAAACAGCCAGTAATACCGCATCAATTTGCTCATCAAAAAGCTGACCAATACAGCCAATACGAAAGCTATCCGCTACTGTCAGCTTTCCGGGATAAATCACAAACCCCTTCTGCTTGATCAGAGCGTAAAATTGAGTGAAATCAAACGACTCACTGCTAGGTGATAAAAAGGTGGTGATAATGGGCGACAACCATTCATCATCTAATAATGTCTGAAAGCCTAAGGCACGCATACCGGCCACTAAGCGGTCACGATTACGGGTATAGCGAGCCAAACGTCCTTGTACACCACCCTCGGCTTGATGCTCTTTAAGCGCTTGTAAAAAAGCAGCAATCACATGGGTTGGCGGGGTATAACGCCACTTACCACTGTTCTCCATATGTCGCCACTGCTCATATAAATCTAACGATAAACTGTGGCACCGCCCCTGCGCTCCTTCCAACCATTGACGTTCAATTAAGGCAAAACCAAACCCTGGCACCCCTTCAAAACATTTGTTAGCCGAGGAAATCAATGCGGCACAAGGTAGATCAGCCATATTGACTGGCACAGCACCAAAAGCACTCATGCTGTCTAAAATCAAACGCACTCCCGCCTGCGCGCACACTGCAGCAATTTCTTCTAGCGGATTAAGAATCCCTGAGCTGGTTTCACAATGAATCAGAACCACCTGTTCAATTTTTGGATTGGACTCTAATAACTGAGCCACTTCAAAGCCGCGAGGTGGCACATAGTCACCTTTATCAAGCACCATATACGGACGTTTGAGGTACTCTAAAATCTCACCTACACGCTGCCCATATGCACCATTCATCAACACCAACGTATAGCTGTCGGGATCAATCAGGGTGCCTAAAACCGCCTCCACTGCAAAAGTACCGCTGCCCTGCACTGGCACACAAACATGCGTCTGCTCTGCACCCGCCACAGACAACAGACGCTGACAAATTTGCGCTGTCATGTCATTAAATTCACCGTCCCAAGACCCCCAGTCTTTAAGCATGGCCTGCTTCACCGACAAACTGGTAGTTAAGGGGCCTGGGGTGAGTAAATAAGGTGCTTTTGAGTTCATTAAAGTCTCCGTAAGGTCTAACCAGAACGTTTTCGAGCACGCGCCGCTGCGCAACGCTGAATAAAATCTGGATCAAAAGAATCAACCGCGCCAAAGCGGTCTAAACGAAAAGCAGCAGGATCAATAAAAGGAGTACAGCCCGTGGCTAAATCAGCAACTAAACGCCCAATCCCACCGGATAATCCAACCCCAGCACCTGAGCACCCTGTTGCCGCAAAAAAACCCTCAACCCCTGGCATTGCGCCTATTAGGGGGATGTTATCTGGGGTGTAGCTCGACACGCTGCTGATATAGTGGGCTAAATCCAACTCATCCAATAACGAACATTGTTGTTGCAGCGCCACATATCCATCAGCCAAAGCTTCGTCACCGTTAGCATCCGTGGCAAAAGAAAAGCCCTGTAGATTATTTGGTAGGTCAGAAGGGTGAGCCGTCACAGCATTTTTGTCACGCATCCCAAACAGTAAACCACCCACTTCTGGTCGGGCATAAGAACCACTGTCAGGAAAAATAGTCATAGGAGCTCCGCGCAGAACTTGCGCGTGATACGCTGAAATCCAGTAATGGCTGCGCACTGGAGCCATCGCTAAATTAACCCCTTGCTGCCGCGCTAAAGCAGTACTCCATGGACCTGCTGCGTCAATGACCAAACCCGCATGCAAAATTTCGCCGCTAGCTAACTGAACTCCATACACCTTGTCCGCCTCGTTCAGTACTGAGGTCACTTCTTGATACAAACGAAAGACCACCCCTCGATTACGAGCAGCACGTGCATAAGCCATACACAAAGCATAAGGATCGATATAGCCATCATCAGGCAAATACAGTGCACGTGTTTGTTCAGTTAAAGACAACCAAGGCGCTAGCTGTTCAGCATCAGCAGGCTGCAACCATTCACTATTTTGCGCAAACGCCGCAGCCTGCGTTACCAGCCTATTTAGCTGCTGCAAGCCTTGCTCAGATGCTGCTACTTGCAAGCTACCAACTCGCTGCAAAGGCAATGATTCGCCAGTATGCTCAGCCAGCTGATCAATGGCAGCAAAGGTTTCCATAGCCAAAACAGTCAATGCCTTTGACGAGCGAATTCGAGTTAAAAGGCCAGCAGCTTGGCTAGTGGTTTGCTCAGCTAAACCAGTACGCTCAACTACTGTAATTTTAAGACCTGTCTGCTGACTTAAATAACTGGCAATAGAGCATCCAAGAATACCGCCGCCAATAACGACAATATCGGAATGACTTGACATGGACATAGTGACTTCCCGCTAATCGAATGCGGGCTATTCTTATAGAAAACTATGACAATGCAGTGACGCTTAGATGACAAAATGCCTACAAAACTCGCAACACAATGCACCTTCACCTGAAGCATTACTTTCATTTACTCATAAAGGCATTGAAATTTCTTTGCTAGCTTTTGTAGAAGGTCGAATAAGGGCAACAACAGGAATGACCGTAGCGACAATGGAAGTGCAGCTGATTACTTCTCAAACTGATCCAGCAAAGCTTGGTCATCCAACGCCTCTGACCAAGTATTATGGTGGATTAGGCTTTCCAACGGTAAGCGTGAGCGCCAACCCTTGGTTTCTAACTCTGGCTGATCTAAAAATTCACTGACATAGCCTACACACAAGTACGCCAACGGATAAACGTGACCCGGTAGATGCAAAATATCGGCTAGCTTGTCTTGATCCAAAATACTGACCCAACCCACGCCAATACCTTCTGCACGCGCTGCCAACCAGAAATTTTGTACGGCAAGACAAGTACTGAATAAATCCATCTCAACAATAGAGTTACGTCCTAATACATGATCACCACCGCGACTGCGATCACAGGTGATGCATAGATTCAACGGACTTTCTATAATGCCCTGCAGTTTCAAGTTACGGTATGTCTGTTGCCGCTCACCAGTGTAGTTATGAGCTGCCTTCGCATTTTCTTCATGAAAACTCGCCAAGACTTGCTGGCGTACTTCCAAACTATCGATTAAAACAAAATCCCACGGCTGCATAAAACCCACCGACGGTGCATGATGCGCAGCCTTCAACAGACGCGCTAGCACTGGATATGGGATGGGATCCGGTAGGAACTGTGAGCGTACATCGCGACGCTCATAAATCGCACGATACAAGCCTGCACGTTCGTCATCACTAAATGGGCGGTTATGATCAGTCATAGCTGTTCTTGTACTCCAGCAAAATGGTTCGAAGCGCTTGACATCCTCCCCGGCCTAAAGGACGGGGATTCCTACTGCTAGACGGCCATGCCCGACCGCGAGAATGGTGCTACCGAAACTCCTTGCCGCGCTAGCCAACGACATAAGGCAGCAACCACTGTAGTTTTGCCCGCATCCGAGGTCGTACCCTGAATCATCAAGGTGATCATTTATAACTCAATACCTTTTTGCGCTTTGATACCTTGATCTTTAAAGGCATGTTTCACTACCTTCATTTCAGTCACAGTATCGGCAATATCTATCAACTCCTGCGGTGCATAGCGTCCAGTGACCACGACGTGCTGCATTTCAGGGCGGGCCTGCAAATCATCCAGTACGCGGTCTAAATCCAAATAATCATATTTCAGGGCAATATTTAGCTCATCGAGTAAGATTAAATCATAGCTGTCATCTTGTAGCATGCCAGCCACAATATCCCATGCTGCGTTGGCCGCAACCACATCTTGCTCGCGATTTTGTGTATCCCAAGTGTAGCCTTGCCCCATCACGTGATAATCGATGTTGGGCAAATCACGGAAAAAAGCATGCTCACCGGTACTAAAAGCACCCTTAATAAATTGCACAATGCCCACTTTCATTTCATGGCCTAAAGCACGCGCCACCATGCCAAAACCGGAGCTGCTTTTGCCTTTACCAGAGCCAGTCAACACCAGTAAAACGCCCTGCTCTTTCTGCGCTTTGGAAATACGTTCTTGCATGATTTTTTGTTTAATCGCCATACGTTCAGCATGGCGTTCAGGGTTGCGTACAGCTTTACTCATGAGGGTTATCCTAATAATTTAAATGCTAAGAACGTGTCAGTTTCGCACCCATTCTCATTCTTTAATACAGCGGACACTTTAAAATGAACTTACAGCCAAGCACGATGCTATTCATCACAGACCGTCATCCACAGGCACAAAAACAGGCACGCCACCCGCTGCCACGGTGATCAACTTTTGCTGATACAGCTGCTCCAATGCTTCAAGTTTCAGCATACTTGCTGCTTCTCCCCAACACGCATCACCATTGGGATACAGCAGTAACACATGACTGCACCAGCGAGCTGCTAAATTGAGATCGTGCAAGCACATAAAGACGGCTTTACCACCCGCCGCCTGCGCTCTGAGCAAACGCATCACTTTAACCTGATGGTGTAAATCCAAATGATTAGTCGGCTCATCCAATAACCAAATATCAGGGTTTTGCGTCATCAATGTAGCGATGGCCACTCGTTGCCGCTCTCCACCCGATAAAGTGCTCAGCAATCGCCTAGATAAGTGTGCAACATCCAATGCCGCAAGGGCTTGCTGAGCACGCTGTTGATCCTCATGACCTTCTGCTTCCCAAGGGGATAACCATGGATGACGGCCAATCAATGCTGTTTCCATCACCGTTGCAGGAAAGCTGTCTTGACGGTCTTGAAACACCAAACCCAATTGCTGCGCCACAGTACGACGTTTAAGCTCGGCCAAAGGTGTTTCATTTAACAACACCTGACCGCTACGGGACGGCAACAAACCTGCCAAAGTATGCAACAAAGTGGTTTTTCCTGCGCCATTAGGGCCTAGCACACCCCAGATTTGACCCGACTGAATATGCACATTAAGTGGAAAGCCATCCGCTCTTGCTGGCACATTGATAATTAAATCGCAGGTCTGCAAATGACTCATTAACGACTCCGATGCAATAAATAAAGGAAAGTCGGTACACCCAACAACGCAGTAATCACCCCCACAGGTAATTGTTCTGGAGCAATCACAGTCCGAGCCACAGTGTCAGCCAAAACCAATAAACTGCCGCCAGCTAAAGCACTGGCTGGTAAAATAATGCGCTGATCATTACCTAATACCAAACGCAACATATGCGGTACGATCAGACCAACAAAACCAATACTACCGGCCGTGGTGACTGCAGTCGCTGTCATCAGGCTGGCCAATACATAAACGGTCCATTCTAAAGGACGTACTGATACTCCTAACGCGGCAGCCTGCATTGGACCACGGGCCAGCACATTGAGGTTACGCGCCAATGGCATCACCAGCACAATGGCAAACAGCAAGATCAAGAGTGCAGGCCAGGGCGTACGTGCATACGACATATCTCCCATCAGCCAATACAACATGCCAGGCAACTTGTAGGATGGCGTCAGTGCCAACATAAGCGTAATTACCGCTCCCCAACCGGCCGCAACTACTACACCCGTCAGCAATAAGCGTGAAGCAGTCCAACTACCGGTCCCTTGCGCCAACCCAAAGACCAAAAGCATCGCCAACATAGCACCACTAAAGGCTGCTCCAGAGATCAGCACTGCCCCTAGGCCACTCAACATCGCCAACAAAGCGCCCACTGCGGCGCCGCCAGACAAACCTAAAACATAAGGATCAGCTAGCGGATTGCGCAACAACACTTGCATCAGTGCACCAGCTACAGCCAACAACCCTCCCGTAGCAAAGGCCGCTAACGCACGCGGCAAACGCAGTTCAAATACCAAGGTGCGGTGTAAAGTACTACCCTCACCTTGCACTACCGCCCATAACTCTGCCGGCGCAATAGTCACACTACCAATTGCCAGAGCCAATAACATCGTAACTAAAGCCATCAAACTCAGCGCAGATACAGTCCGCATCATGGCGCCCACCTTTTTAACGTGCACGGGCAATATCCAATTTCTGACAAATATCACGACTGGCTTCAATTAAACGCGGTGTAGGTCTAGAGATCGGTGAAGCTGGTACAAAAAACAAATTGTCTTGTGCTACAGCTGTCATTTTTGGATAACTTTTCCAACGATCCAACTGATTGTCTTCCAACCCTTCCACACTACCCGTCAAAATAACCTGCGGATCCGCTTCCAAGACCACTTCCGCACTGACTCTAGGGATCAAACGTGGCATATCAGCAAAAATATTCACCCCACCACACAGCTGTAATACTTTACTAATTAAGTGTTGGTTATTAATCGTCATCAAAGGGGTTTCCCACACCTGATAAAATACCGAGACCGGCTCAGCATCGAGATACGCCTCAGCAAGCGTTGCCATACCTTCGCGAAAACGCTCAGCTTCAGCAAAACCTACTTGTTCAGTTCCCGCCAAAATGGATAAACGCTCAAGCACATCAGCCACCTCTGCAAAGCTTCGCGGCTCAATGGCAAATAACGGTAAACCGAGTGCCTGCAACATCTCTACTTGTGCGGGCGGGTTGCCTGTCACCCAAGTAATGACCAAATCAGGCTGCAATGCCAACAACGCTTCCACATCAACTTTAGTGTGTGTTCCAACCAACGGCAGTTTCAATGCTGCTGGTGGATAATCGCTGTGATTAACACCCGCCACAACTTTGCGACCAGCCCCAGCAGCAAAGGTCAACTCAGTTGCCCCAGGCGATAAGGTAGCAATACGTTGCGCAGGTTCAGGTAAACACAACTGCTGACCGCTCTGGTCTTCTACACATACCTGTGCCCACACCAATACTGGCATCGATAACAAGGCAAACAACAGTGCTTTAATAGACCGAAATATCATGAATCAACTCTCATTGCTTAAATCAGTAGACAGATAACGCACAGTCGCACAGTTCACACTCGCGGGATTATTCAGAGCGAGCCGATGGAGCCTAGCACTGATAAAAAATCAGCTTGAGAGGTGGGGAAAGCCGTAAGACAAGTTGGTGCTTACCCACCGCAACGGCCCTCCGCAGTCTTCGGTGTGTTAACAGGCCGGTCTCCGGACTTGTGAGTTGCGATCGCTCAACAGCGCACACCTTCCCATGCCAAGCACAGTGGTATTCACTTAGGCTGTTCTCTCACTTACCGTTGCGGGGGCAGTGCCGGACTTAAACCGGCTTCCCGTTTCACTGTTATAACCGCTATGCAGCCATAACAACACCTGAAAACGCGCAGCAAGGCTAACAATGCCTCACCTTATGGTCAATGCTTAAACCCTTGGATAATAATCGGCAAAAATTAGCCAACCCAACACACCCTCAAGATGTATTGGCTCTAAAAAACTAAAATATATAAAGTGAATCAGCAAACCGGTGAAGCTTAGACCCAGATGCGCAAACACTACGACTTCATTGAACCCGCTCTTGCATTCAAAACAAACTCGCTCTATTCAACATCGTTGTCGACAGAATCCTTCAAAACCAAAGATAATCCCGCCACTGCTAAAACAACATGCTGACAACGCTGTGCTAAGGCTTGATTGAGCCAACCTAATTCATCGCAAAACTTTCGGGTCAGTGGATCCATACCAATAGTCCCTAAACCTGTTTCATTGCTAACAACAATCAATGACCCAGGATAGCTTTCAATCTGCTCAAGAAAGGCATCACGCTGGCGCTGAAACTGAGCATCACCAATGTGCAATAAATTACTCACCCATAGACTCATACAGTCAATCAACAAACACGGTACTGGACTCTGTCGACCCTGCTCACGCAGAACTTTAGCCAGATCTAAAGGTTCTTCCACCAACCCCCAAACATCTGGACGTAAAGTTTGATGACGACTGATGCGCTGAGTCATTTCCTCATCACCCGCCGTAGCCGTAGCCACATAAACCACCGGCAACGACTGTTGCAACGCCTGAGCCTCAGCCAATCCGGTTTTCCCCGAGCGAATTCCACCGAGAACCAATGTGTGACGCTGATCATTGAGCATGTGCAACTCCACCATTCTTAAGCACGCAAGCACCACCAGTTACGACCAACAATGCCCATAAAACAGCCATTAGACCTAAGCACTGTCCCAGCATGCAAGGGTATTATCAAAATCGCGTAAGACCTCGTAATTTTAATGCGAGGATGGATAGCGAAGGGTGCGTAAGCAGCCCCTTAACCTCTTAACAGACTGCTAAAGTCTTTGCAGTATAGGTTGGTATTGGTACTGTATACAGCATGGTAAGGCACACCAAAACATTAAAAGTTCGAGTACGAGACAGGCATGTGGAGTGAACCCCTTTTCTTGGACTCTTAAGCCACGCTTTTACTTAGGTACTGAGCTCTGTATTGAGCAGGGCTCATCTTTAAATTAAGCATGATTCGTTCGTTGTTATAGTAGCTAATGTAATCTT